>NZ_CP051204.2:8097500-8363885 GCF_012516375.2 Chitinophaga oryzae | reverse complement strand
AAGTGAGCGGCATTCCTTTCGGTCTGATGGGCGAAATGCTGCAGGACGGCGGTAATCCGTGGAGAGGCATGGTATACGGCATGACCAACCGGATGCCCTGGTCTGACAATGCCGATCCCCGGCCCATCTGGAAAGTGTGGGACGATTTTGGAATGCAGGGCGCTAAAATGATCGGTTACTGGGTGGAGAATAACCCGGTGAAAACCAACAACCCGCAGGTGCCTGCCACCATTTACAGAAAAGACGGGGCGGTGTTGGTTTCTCTTGCCAGCTGGGCAAAAGAGGATACTACCGTGCAGCTGAGCATCGACTGGAAAGCGCTGGGGATAGATCCTGCGAGGGCGGTGATCACAGCGCCGCCCGTACGTAATTTCCAGGACGGCCGTACGTTCGGGAAAGATGCGCCTATACCGGTGGCAAAAAATAAAGGCTGGATCCTTATTATCAAATAAGGATTTAGAGATTTAGGGATTTTTTGATTTACGATTTTGCGAATAAAAGAGCGAAGACCAAAGCGAACATTTATATAGCTGCTTTGGTCTTCGCTTTTATCAATAATTCGTTTTTATCAATAAATAAAATCAAAAAATCGTAAATCAAAAAATCCCTAAATGCTTAGTAGCGTTTGCCAGGGGTATCCGTACGATAGGTTTCCACGCATTTGCGGTCCTGCAGGGTCACGTACACGGTTTTACCGTCTTTGTCGCCGAAGATGAGGTTGCTGCAGTTTTTGCCTTTGAGCGGCACTTCGCGGATCAGTTCCCCTTTTGGGGTGAATACGGCGATCACGCCTTTGCCCCAGCGGGCGATGTGCAGGTTGCCGGCCTTATCGCATTTCATGCCGTCGAGGCCGAAGTCGGGGAAGGATGTGAACAGGGTTTTGTTGGACACGTTCCCGTTTTTGTCCACGTCGTATTTCCACACTTTGCGTTGGACACTTTCGTTGACGTATAATGTTTTTTCATCGGGGCTCAGTTCAATGCCGTTGGTGGTGCCCATGCCGGTTTCGAGCAGTACTGCCTTGCGGTTGGGGTCTATGCGCCAGATCTGGCCACCGTTGGTGCCCCAGGCGGGATCTGAAGCGAAGATCTGATCTTTTTTATTGATGCAGAGGTCATTGGGCTGGTTGAATTGGCCGGAATGCACGTATACGCTGATTTTGCGGGTTTTCATGTCTACCCGCAGCACATTATGTCCTTTGAAATCGGGGAGAAACATATCTCCTTTGCTGTTGAAATTGACGCTGTTGACTACGCTGCTGTCGGGGAGGGTGATGAAGATTTCCCCTGCGCCGGTTTGGGTGTTGATCCTGCCCACGGTACCGTCTTTCTGGAAGTTGACCACGTAGAAGTTACCGGCTTTATCGAAATTAGGGCCTTCAATATTGACAGAGAACATGTTCTCGGCGGTGAGGTCACGGGCCTGATAGAGCAGGCGTTCTGTTTGCTGGGCCAACGTGGAGAGGCCATGGCAGGCCATCAGCGCCATCAGATAGAGGTGTCTTTTCATGAGCTAGAATATTTGAAGGGTTAAGTTACTCAAGAATTACCGATTTTTTAACGAAGAAGGAAAGGAGGGAGGCAGGTGTTGCAGGATAGGCCAAACGGACTGTCAACTTATTTCTTAATTTTGCGCCCATGATTCATGTTTCGGAGTTCAAAGACCTTGCTCAGCTTACGATTCATAAGGTAGGCAATGCCGCCAATGACGAGCCGCTTCTTTTTTCGAAGGCTCCGTTGAAGCTGGAAGATGAGACCATTGCCCAGTTGCTGGTCACCTATTTTATACAGCCGTTTGCGAATTCGGCGGAATATTTCCGCTTTTATCACGAGGCAGATTTACAATTGAATGAAATATTTCAATATTGTCGACGTATATTTACTGACGAGAATGAATTTCAGGAGCAATCTGTTAATATAGCCAAACATCTATATAAACATTCCACCCATCCCAAAGTCAAAGGTGGAGAGCTTTATATAGCATACTTTAGCAAATGTCAGGTGGATGGAGAAGAAGTGGCGGCCATTGGCATTTTTAAATCGGAAAACCGGGATACCTATCTGAAAGTGTTTTTGTCTGATGAGAATTATCAGGTGGACTATGAAGATGGCATCAATATTAACAAGCTTGACAAAGGTTGTCTGATCTTCAATACAGAAGAAGAAAACGGGTATAAGGTCAGCATAGTTGACAGCATCAGCAAGCAAACAGAAGCAGTTTATTGGAAAGACGCGTTTTTACAGGTGCAGCGCCGTGAAGACAGCTACCATCAGACAGAGACTGCGGTGAATATGTGTAAACAGTTTATTCACAACAAGCTGCCAACCGAATATGAAATGGACCGTGTAGACCAGGTGGATTTGTTAAACAAATCAGCTGCCTACTTTAAAGAGAAAGAACAGTTTCAGCTGGAAGATTTTGCACAGGAAGTATTAGGACATCCGGACGCGATCGCTTCTTTCAAGGAGTTCAGAAATGAGTACCAGCAAACATATCAGCAGGAGATCCCTGACGAATTTGAGATTTCGGCCCCGGCAGTGAAAAAACAACAGAAAGTTTTTAAGAGTATACTGAAACTGGACCGCAATTTCCATGTGTATATTCATGGTAACCGCGAGATGATCGAGCGCGGATATGATGAAGCTACCAATCTGAACTACTATAAGTTGATGTTTGAAAGTGAGTCGTAGGCGCAGTAGGTCACAGGTAGCCGTGTTGTTGAATTGGTGAAAGAGATAATCAAAGTGTTTATTAAGTTTTTCTCATAAGCAAAAACCAATTGTTAACAAAGGCTGCCTCGTCTGGGCGGCCTTTTAGTTTTTTATATATCTACTTAATGAAGCAAAAAAGACAACCAGTTACGGTTGTCTTTTTCTTTTTATCCTTTGTTGTTATTATCAGGTTTGGGTCTGGGTTTGTGCCTTGGAGGGCGGCGGTCCTGTTTGGGTTGTCCGCCTTGTCCCTGATTTTGAGGCTTTGGCCCCTGTTCCTGCCGTGGCTGTTGTTCACGGCCCTGTTTGGGCTGTCCGCCCTGCTGTCCTTGCCCCTGGCGTTGCTGATTGCCTCCGCCGCCGCGTCCTTCCTGTTTGTTTTTACGGTCAGGATGGTGACGTTCGTGGCGTTCATGGCGCTGCTGGGCAGATTTTTGTTCCTGCTTCGGCTCGTTTTTAGGATGACCGCCCTGCTTCTGCTGCTGATCGGTAGCTTTCTGCTGTTTCTGACGGTCTTTATCCTTCTGTTTGCGCTTCTGTACCGTTTTTTCCAGTGATTTAAGGCTGATCTGGCCTACCACGTCCGCAAAGCCGAGGTCGGCTTCCTTGGGCTTGGCAGTCACCACTTCCACTGCCTTCAGTTCTTCGGGTTTAATGCCCTGACGGTTGAGCTGGCGGATTTCCTTAACCCTGGTAATGGTCAGCGGATACTGTTTGTTGCTGCCCTCGTAGGAATACCACATGAGGCTTTTGAAGATGTCCCTTTTCTGCAGATTGGCGACACCGGAGGAAGTTTCGATGGTGTCGGCATCTTCAGGGAATTCTTTTAATGCGTCGAGGTAGGTGTCCAGCTCGTAGTTGAGGCAACATTTCAGGCGGCCGCACTGACCGGACAGTTTTGCCTGATTGATGGACAGGTTCTGGTACCTGGCGGCGGTGGTGTTGACACTTTTAAAGTCAGACAGCCAGGTAGAACAGCAGAGTTCGCGGCCGCAACTGCCGATACCGCCTACTTTCCCGGCTTCCTGGCGGGCGCCTATCTGGCGCATTTCCACCTTGGCGCGGAATTCGGAGGCATATACCTTGATCAGTTCACGGAAATCCACACGATCGTCTGCCGTGTAGAAGAAAGTGGCTTTCCGGCCGTCGGCCTGTATTTCCACTTCTGCCAGTTTCATTTCGAGGCCCAGATTCCGGGCGATGGCCCTGGATTTTATCAGGGCGTCTTTTTCGCGGGCCTTGTTATCGGCCATCCTCTGCAGGTCGTCGTTACTCGAACGACGTAATACTTTTTTGATCTCGGGGGTGTCTTCTGCGCGCCTCTTCTTCATCTGAAGTTTTACCAGTTCGCCTGTAAGGCTCACTGTACCAACATCAAAGCCGCTAACACCTTCCACGGTCACCATCTCACCTTTGTCAAGGTGCTGTTTGGTGACATTGCGGAAGAAGTCCTTACGGCTGCCGTTGTTGAAACTTACTTCTATAATATCGAATGGTGCTAAGCTATCGCCAAGCGGAATATTGGACAGCCAGTCAAATACATTCAGTCGGTTACAACCTCCCGTACTGCATCCTCCATTACTCTTACATCCTGACGGCTTTCCCTCCACACCCGTACCACATCCGGCACAAGCCATATTAGTAATTAGTTTAAATTTTATAAATAAGCATTTCAGGTTACTCCAATCCTTTAAAATACGCTTTTCCCTTCAGAAAAACAAAAAGGACGGGAGATGACAAAGGTAAGGAAATGCAATGACAAGAGGAGAGCGGCTTTCCGGTTATCACAGAACGGGTAAAGGTTTCTTTTTGAATATATATTGTAGCTTGATAGACAATGCATGAAATAACATTTTTGCATTGGCATTTCGCTCGATGTGATAATATGCGTTGTCCAGCTCATCGGCAATCAGCCGGGTTTGTTCCAGGTTGGCCAGTTTTGCCAGTTTGCCGGCGAAGTCCACTTCTTCGTCTGAAAAAGCGAGTTGTGCCTTGTCTATATACTGAAGACGAATGGTATGTTCCAGCAGATTGATGAAGTACCGGAGGAACTGTTTCTGGTTTTCGCGGCCTGTTTTGGCGCTGGAGATCGCTTCAATCCATTCCTGGAGGGCCACCCGGTTGCCGGTAAACAGGTAGTTGAGCCAGTTACGCAGCAGTTCATGGTAGTCATCATCGGAATTTTGGAGCAAAAGGATAGCCTCCCGGTAGTTGCCTGCCGCGATGGTAGCAATCTGCCGGGCTTTGGCAGCCGGAACTTTCGCTCTTTCGGTCAGGGCCTTTTCCATATCCTCCCGTGTCAGCGGGTTTATCTTCACCAGATGCGTACGGGACAGGATAGTGGCCAGGATCTGTTCCTGGTTTTCCGCAATCAGGATAAACAGCGTATTGGCGGGTGGCTCCTCTATCAGTTTTAGCAGCCGGTTGCCCTCGTTGCCGAGGTATTCCGGCATCCACATCAGCAGGATCTTATAACCGCTTTCAAAACTCTTCAGGTTCAGCTTCCGGATAATATCCTGGCATTCGTTGGCCGTAATATTCCCCTGCTTGTTTTCTGCCCCGATAAACTGCAGCCAGTCATAGGCATTGCCATATGGATTGGTGGTCACAAACTCCCGCCATTCGGAAATATAATCCGTGCTGACAGGTTTGTCACCTGGTTTTCGGGGTATCACCGGATAGGAGTAGTGAATATCGGGGTGTATATGCTGTGCCGCTTTCAGGCAGGATGAACACTGGCCGCAGGCATCGTGCGCCTGCTTGTTTTCACATACCAGGTACTGGGTGAAGGCCAGACCCAGTGGTAAGCCGCCGGCGCCTTCGGGGGCCAGCAATATCATCGCATGACTGAGGCGGTTCTGTTGTATGGATTGTATCAGCTGCTGTTGCGCCGCTGCCTGTCCTATGATCTCCGAAAAAAGCATGGACGCAAGATACTGAAAAGGGGCTAATCACCGGTTAGGGTAATGTCACATAACAGGCATTCTGGAACGTGCCGGAGCCGGTAACCTTGTGGTTTTCCGCCTCAAAATAAAAGTTGCCGCTTACTTTTTTCAGTTTGGTATTGATAAAAGTAATGGTGATGCTCGAGGTGTCGGTACGCAGGTAATTAAAGTCTGCGGAATTGTTGATGGCCGCCACCACCAGGCCTCCCTGCAGCCGGCGGGCCTGGGAGTACACGTATGTTTTGAGCTTCAGGCTGTCGTTGCCGATGGCATGATCGCCGTAAGGGCCGTCCATCAGGTTCAGTACGAGTTTAAAGCTGTCGCTTACCGCCTCGATGCTCAGGAATTTAACACCGCCGCTGTCCAGCTGTTGCCTGAACAAGGTGCTGGTAGAGAGGTTCATGGAACGGGTGGTGTTCTGAACGGTGCCTGTCATCATCATTTCGGGGCATGAAAGAGTGGGTGTGTCGATGTTGCGCTGGCAGGCGGCCATGCACAACATCATCACCATAGAAACCAGTACTATGGTTTTTTTTCGGTGTACGGAATGTTGGTTTTTCATCTGTATTGTGTATCCACTTGTTGTAATGTTCTCAGGCACGCTAACGTATAGGTATATACGCAGGCGTGCGGCATTTTATTACACTAAGCTGGCAAAAGGTAGGGAGGTAATGCTACTTTTCTATGGCAGCAATAACTTCCGGCGCATCCGGTTGTGTTTTGGGTGAAAACACAGCAATGAGATTCCCTTTTTCATCCAGTAAATATTTCTGGAAATTCCACTTAACGTCTGCCGGCTCCAGGTGTTTGGCTTTACTTTCTTCCAGCAGCCATTTATACAGCGGGTGGATATCATCCCCTTTTACTGATATTTTGGCGGCCATGGGAAAGGTGACAGCATATTCTTTGGTGCAGAACGATTTGATTTCTGCATTGGTGCCTGGCTCCTGTGAGCCGAAATTATTCGCAGGGAAACCTACGATCACGAGTTTATCCTGGTATTTCTTATATATTTTCTCCAAACCTGCATATTGTGGGGTATTGCCACAAAGGGAAGCAGTGTTGACAATCATTATTTTTTTACCCTTGAAACGGGAGAAGTCTATTTTGCCCCCGTCAACTGCATCTACTTTAAACTCGTAGATGCGCGGACCTACAAATAACAGAAGGACCGAAAGTATGGCCAGTCTCAACATAAATAATATTTTTAGAGGGAATGATCGGTGGTGGTAAGTCAGCACATAGCGGACTTTACGGTGTAAAGATACACATCCGCAGGAACAAAAAGAATTAACTTTTTGTTAGCCCGAAGTCCAGGCCAGGCAACAGATGCTGACAGTTGCGCCGGCCTCCAGCAAAGCCTGCCCGGCGGCTTCCGTAGTAGCGCCGGTGGTAATAACGTCGTCTATCAGTAATACATGCCTGCCCGTTAGCAGCGCAGTGTTTGCTTTAAATACCGTTTTTACATTTTCCCAGCGGCTGGTCCTGCTTTTGCGGGTTTGTGTGCCGGTGTACTGTACCCGTTGCAGCGCATGGGAAAGCACCGGTTTGTCAATTACGGCACCGATGCCTTCTGCCAGCAGTGCCGCCTGGTTATAGCCCCTTTCTTTTTCTTTCCCGGGAAAGAGCGGCACCGGCACGAGGCAGTCGGCAGCCTTCGACAGGTGGCTGGCCTGTAATATATAACCGGCTTGTTTTCCCAGCCAGCCGGCGATGTCTTTTCGCTGATGATATTTGAACTGGTGGACCAGCTGTTGCAACCCCGACTGCTGACTGTAATAATAGACAGCCACGGCATATGCCACCGGAAGGCGCCCGCGGAAAATGTCCGCCACCGGGTTGGCCGCATAATGTTGAAAGCCTGTCAGTGGCAGGCTATCGTGGCAATGCAGGCACAAAAGGTTGCCTGCTGCAGGCAGTTCTGCGCCGCAAATCTCGCAACAGTGCGGATAAAACAGCTGTACCAGCGGGGATAACAAACGGGTAAACATCGGGTTAATATGAGGTGTGTCAGAATAACTGTTGATATACTTCTTCCACTCTTCCTACCGGTACTACTTCTATATTGAATTTACTGAGATCTATTCCTTTTTTGTTATAACGGGAGATGAATATTTTATGAAAACCGAGTTTTTCCGCTTCCGCAATACGTTGCTCGATACGGTTGACAGCCCTGATTTCTCCGCTCAGGCCTACTTCTCCGGCGAAGCATATTTTATTGGCGATGGCATTGTCTTCATAAGAGGAGAGCAGTGCACAAAGTACGGCGAGGTCGATGGCCGGGTCTTCCACGCGGATGCCGCCGGCGATGTTGAGGAATACGTCTTTCACGCCGAAGTGGAAGCCGCCGCGTTTTTCCAGTACGGCCAGCAGCAGTTGTAACCGGCGCAGGTCGAAGCCGGTGGCGGTACGTTGCGGTGTGCCGTAGACAGACTGGGTCACGAGCGCCTGTACTTCTACCAGCAGGGGGCGAAGGCCTTCCATGGTAGCGGCGATAGCGACGCCGCTCAGCAGGTCGTCCCGCTGGGAGATCAGTATTTCAGAAGGGTTGGTCACCTGCCGGAGACCGGTGCCGGTCATCTCATAAATGCCCAGTTCAGCGGTAGAGCCGAACCTGTTTTTGATGGTGCGCAGTATACGGTATGCATAGTGCTGATCGCCTTCGAACTGCAGCACGGTGTCCACCATATGTTCCAGTACTTTAGGGCCTGCAATGGAGCCGTCTTTGGTGATGTGGCCGATGAGGAAGACGGGGGTGTTGCTTTCTTTGGCGAAGCGTTGTAATTCCGCAGTTGTTTCCCTGATCTGCGACACGCTGCCCGGCGCAGATTCTATCAGCGGCGTGTGCAGTGTCTGGATGGAGTCTACGATCACCAGTTGCGGCTGTAGTTTTTTTATTTCAGCGAAGATGGTTTGTGTAGATGTTTCCGTGAGCAGGTAAAACTGATCATTGGTATTTTTGATGCGGTCGGCCCGCATTTTTATCTGTTGTTCGCTTTCTTCTCCGCTGATATAAAGTGTTTTTATTTGTTTCAGCTGCAGGGCGTTTTGCAGGAACAGCGTGGATTTGCCGATGCCGGGTTCTCCGCCTACGAGTACGAGCGAGCCGGCAACGATACCGCCGCCGAGTACGCGATTCAGTTCATTGTCGGGTGTCAGCAGCCGTTTCTCTTCGTTGGTGACTACTTCAGAGAGGTTGACTATTTTCTGGGTGCGGCTGTTGCCGCCATCGTTGTTTTTCCAGTCATGCTGTTTGCCGGGAATATCTTTCTGCACTCTTTCTTCAACGAAGGTGTTCCATTGTCCGCAACTCGGACATTTACCATTCCATTTTGCAGATTCGTATCCACATTGCTGGCAAAAAAAAGCGGTTCTTATTTTACTCATAATTTTTTGAAACAGGATGTTACAAAGTAAGTTGTTTTGGAAAAAAACAGGGGTGAAATGTTAAGGTAAAGGGTTAAAAAAGGGGGTTATCGGGTGCTTAAAAGAGAAAAGAGCCAAACGGAAGATTCCGTTGACTCTTTCTACTTACTAACCCATTAAATTCAGGTCTAAATTACAAAATGGCTTCAGAATAAAAAAGTTTATTTGATTGATGTGAATAACTTTTGATTGATTTTCGTAATGTAAGAAAGTGGCTGCCAACGCCTGTTTCAGGCCATAAATTGTCCAATATTACTTTCATTGGCAACTCGTAAAATGTTGATAAATAGGATTGATGTTGAGGATTTTTGCATATGAAAAAATTAACATAAGATCTGTGTGGACTTCTGCCAAACCGGCCGTTTTTTCAGGTAAAATTCTTTAAAAAAGACAAAGTGGCAGTGTTAAATTTCTGGATGAAAGGTAAGGGGCGAGGTTGGCAGGAAAACTCTTAAATAAAACTTAAAACGGGGCATCTGGACAGAAATTTGTGCGTGCAGAGGCATCAAATGTATAAGTATGACACCAGGAATCATGTTTGTTTCGCTGATTTTTGTGGGGATCAGCTTTCTTGTCAGTTATGTATTAAAGAGTAAGTTCCGGGCCTACAGTGAGGTACCGACCTCATCCGGGCTTACAGGTAAGCAGATCGCGGAGAAAATGTTGAGGGACAACAACATTTATGATGTCCAGGTACTGTCTGTAGACGGATTTTTATCGGATCACTATAATCCGGCGAACAAGACGGTCAACCTCAGCCCTGACGTATATGCGGGGGCCAATGTGGCGGCCGCGGCCGTAGCGGCGCACGAATGCGGGCACGCTGTGCAGCATGCGGCAGCTTACCCGTGGCTGGGCCTGCGTTCCCGGCTGGTGCCGGCGGTGCAGTTCAGCGCCTCGCTGGTACAGTGGGTGTTGCTGGGCGGTATCCTGCTGATTAATGTATTTCCGCAGCTGCTGCTGGCGGGGATTGTCCTTTTCGGTATTACCACCGTGTTCTCCCTGATCACCCTCCCCGTGGAATTTGACGCTTCCCGGCGTGCGCTGGCGTGGCTCGACCGCAGTCAGCTGATGCGTCCGCAGGAGCATGACAAGGCTAAAAATGCCCTTTGGTGGGCGGCTATGACCTATGTGGTAGCGGCGCTGGCCTCGCTGGTCACCCTCTTCCAGTATATTTTATTATATATGGGCGCCCGGGACAGGCGATAACTGTACTTAGCTGAAATGATGGGGGGCTTTCCGGAAGGGAAGCCCTTTTTAATGGTTTTTCGGCCCGGGAAGTACCGCGGTTGCTTACCGTCCCTCCGTTCATTCTCTGTATTGCGTCCTTTGCAGCCCTTTCTGTTTTTTCCTTACGCGATTCGCCTTAGGTATTTTTAACATATAAATAAAATATTTGTATAAGCCTTTAAAAAGCAGCCAACACTTCGAAAAGCAAGGGAGAAGGGGCGTCCGGGAGGCGCACCAGGGCGGTGGTTGCTGTAATGCCCCGCGGGAGCTTCTTTTCATTGTGTTAATAACTTTTATTCAAATTTTTTATTGAAAATCAATTAATTGCAAAGGTGTCTTCCAAAAAATAACCTAAAATGTATGGTTATTCAGAATAGTGAATGTACCTTTGCACTCCCCGTTACAGGGGGAATTGTTTACAAGACGTAATTTTTATCGTATACAACAATGAACACATTAAGCTTTAAAACTAAATCGGCTAACGACGCTTACGTAAAGCGTGACTGGCATATAGTAGACGCTACTAACCTGACTCTGGGAAGAGTATGTGCGAAAATGGCAGCGATCCTGAGAGGTAAGAACAAGCCTTACTATACGCCTCATACTGATTGTGGTGATTATATCATCGTGATCAATGCGGAAAAAATCGCTTTGACCGGCAATAAAATGGCGGAAAAAGAATACATGCACTACACTGGTTACCCAGGTGGTCAGAGAGTTGAACTGGCTAAGGACCTGATCCGTCGCCGTCCTGAGGTTATGATTGAGAAGGCTATCAAAGGCATGCTGCCTAAAAACCGTCTCGGTCGTAAAATGTACAAAAAACTGTTTGTATACGCAGGTGCAGAGCATCCTCATGCAGCGCAGAAACCAAAACCATTAACTTTCTAATTTTTCTCTGATACATGGAAAAGCAAAAAAATACAATTGGTCGTCGTAAGGAAGCTGTTGCCCGTGTGTATATCAACAAGGGTACCGGTAACATTACCGTAAACGACAAGGATTATAAAAACTACTTTTCTCTGATCTACCTGCAAAACCAGGTGGAACTGCCCTTCAAAACCATCGACGCGCTGGATAAATTTGACGTGAAGATCAATGCACAGGGCGGTGGTATCAAAGGACAGGCAGAAGCGATTAAACTGGGTATTGCACGTGCACTGTGCGAAGTGAACATCGAGTTCCGTCCTGCACTGAAAGCAGCCGGTCTGCTGAAACGTGATCCGAGAAGCGTAGAACGTAAGAAACCAGGTAAAGCGAAAGCAAGAAGAAGCTTCCAGTTCTCTAAACGCTAATTTTGAGTACTTAGCAATTATCGCTAAACATTATTTGATCCTTTTAATTGAGCAATATAAACATGGAAAATAATACCTCATTGCAGCAGCAGTTACTGGAGGCAGGTGTTCACTTCGGTCACCTGAAGAAGAAATGGAATCCTAAAATGCTGCCTTATATTTTCGCAGAAAAGAAAGGTATTCATATCATCGATCTGAACAAAACCGTAGAAGGTTTACAGGAAGCAGCAGCTGCCCTGAAATCTATCGCTAAAAGCGGTAAAAAGATCATGTTCGTTGCTACTAAAAAGCAAGCGAAAGAAATCGTAGCAGATGCTGCGCGTAACATCAACATGCCTTACGTTACTGAAAGGTGGTTAGGTGGTATGCTCACCAACTTCTCTACCATCCGTAAGAGCGTGAAGAAAATGCAGAGCATTGAAAAAATGCTGCAGGACGGAACTTTCGACAACATCACCAAAAAAGAACGTCTGACTTTAAGCCGTGATAAAGAGAAAATGGAAAAAGTGCTGGGTGGTATCGCTCAACTGGCACGTGTTCCGGCCGCTCTGTTCATGGTAGACATCAGCCACGAACATATTGCACTGGCAGAAGCTAAACGCCTGGGCATCGTTACTTTCGGTATGGTGGATACCAACTCCGATCCGAGCAAAGTTGACTTCGCAATCCCTGCGAACGACGATGCTACCAAATCCATCGCTATCATCACCAGCTACATCTGCGCAGCAATCGCAGAAGGTCTGTCTGAAAGAGCTACTGAAAAATCTGAAGAAGTAGAAGAGGAAGAAGAAGCAGAAGATAAAGCACGCAGATTTGACGTAGAAGGTGGCGAAGACCGCGAAAGAGGCCGTAAACCAGGCAGCAACAGCGGCGGTGGTCGTGGCCAGGGCGCAGGTGCTAACCGTGGCGGTGGCCAGGGTGGTAACCGTGGCGGCCAGGGCGGCGGTAATCGCGGCGGTGGCAACCGTGGCGGTGGCCAGGGTGGCGGACAACGTCGTCCTTCCAACGCTGGCGGCGGCGGTCCCAGAAAACCAGCCGGCAAATAATATCATCTTCTGATTTTGATATTTAATTATTTGGTTATTTAAAATGCAGCGAAGATTGCCTTCGCTGCATTTTAAATAACCAAATGACCAAATAATAAAATAAAAAAAATAACTCTCATGGCAACAATTACAGCAGCTGATGTAAACAAACTGCGTCAGCAAACTGGTGCGGGTATGATGGATTGCAGAAAAGCACTCGTGGAAAGTGATGGCGATTTCGAAAAAGCAGTAGACTACCTGCGTAAGAAAGGTCAGAAAGTAGCTGCGCTGCGTTCCGACCGCGAAACTAAAGAAGGTGTTATCATCGCTAAAGTTGCTGCTGATGGTAAATCCGGCGTTATCGTAGGTCTGGGTTGCGAAACCGACTTCGTGGCCAAAAACGAAGACTTCGTGAAATTTGCACAGTCTATCGTTGACCTGGCCCTGGCTAAAGGTATCAAAACCATCGACGAACTGAACGCTGCTGAGCTGGACGGTGTAACCGTTGCTGACAAAGTAAACGACCAGGTAGCTAAAATCGGCGAAAAAATCTCCCTGAATAAATTCGAATTCGTGGAAGCCGGCGGTGTAACTGCCTACATCCACGGTAACTACCGTATGGGCGTTCTCGTTGCCTTCTCCAAACCTGTTTCTGAAGAAGTAGGTAAAGACGTGGCTATGCAGATCGCTGCCATGAACCCGATCGCAGTAGACGCTGACAGCGTTCCTGCTGACGTTATCGCCCGCGAAAAAGAAATCGCTGTTGAACAGGTGAAAGCTGAAGGCAAACCTGCTGAAATGGCTGAAAAAATCGCTGTCGGTAAAGTAAACAAGTTCTTCAAAGAAAGCACCCTGCTCGCTCAGGCTTTCGTGAAAGACAACAACAAATCCGTTGCGGATTACCTGAAATCTGTAGACGCTGATCTGAAAGTATCCGGCTTTAAGCGAATCGCTTTAGGTTAATACCATCATATTAAAAAAAAGGAGAGAATTTTGGTTCTCTCCTTTTTTTTGCGCACTGCAAAATCAGTCGCCCGCAATCACCTGCTTACAACAAAATCACCCGGCATTTTGCTTTCTCTTGCAGGTTTTTGCTTTTAAATTGTATCTTAGGATACCGTAATTACATTAGCAAATCACAATCTTACAATATTTTATAGCGTCATGTTGCCAAAGTATAAGCGTATTTTGCTCAAATTGAGCGGTGAGGCCCTTATGGGGGATGCAAATTATGGTATTGATCATAAGGTAATTACCCAGTATGCCTACGATATCAAAGCGGTTACCGACCTCGGAGTACAGGTAGCCATCGTGATCGGCGGCGGTAATATCTACCGTGGAATGAATGAAGCCGAAACCGGCATCGAAAGAGCCCAGGGAGATTATATGGGCATGCTGGCCACCGTGATCAACGGAATGGCCCTGCAGAGCGGACTGGAGAAAATAGGGCTCTATACCCGCCTCCAATCAGCTATTAAAATGGAACAAATCGCAGAACCTTACATCCGCCGCCGCGCCATCCGCCACGTGGAAAAAGGTCGCGTGGTTATATTCGGAGCCGGCACCGGTAACCCGTACTTTACGACTGATACCGCCGCCTCCCTCCGTGCTATCGAAATCCAGGCAGACGTCATCCTGAAAGGAACCCGCGTAGACGGTATCTATACCGCCGACCCGGAAAAAGACGCCACCGCCACCCGGTTCGAAACCATCACCTTCTCTGAGGTATACCAGAAATCACTCAACGTCATGGACATGACAGCCTTTACCCTCTGTCAGGAAAATAAACTGCCGATCATCGTGTTTGACATGAACAAACCAGGAAACCTTCTGAACGTGATCATGGGCAAAAATGTAGGTACCCTGGTAAAGGACTAATTCAATTACGAATTACGAATTACGAAAAAGAGCGAAGACCACCAGTTGATCTTCGCTCTTTTTCGTAATTCGTAATTCGTAATTATTTTAAAACGCTTTTCAGCTCCGTAAACGGAAGAAACAACGTCACCTGCCCCAGGGCATAAGGCCCGATCTCATAAGGCACATAACTGAACGCTACGCCCTTGTGGGTGACAATAAAATTGTTGTTCGGCACGATCGTCTTCACCAGCAGGCTCTGGTCCAGCGACTCATCCTCGTCGATGTGGAACTTCTTCCGGAACGCCTTGTCCAGCAAAGGAGACAAGACCTCTTTATAACCAGGCTTAAAAAATTCATCCGGTGTTATCACCTTGCGCGTGGCCAGGTCCAGCGTCTGGTAGAACGCCCCGGAATTGCCATGGGCGCCGCCGGTAAAGTCGTAGGCATACTTTTCTATCACCAGCAACGGCCACGTATTATATACCACCTTCATGTCGCTTTCGGTCGTCCAGTTCCAGGAGGCGGACTGGCCGTCGGCTATGTCGCTGCTGTCTGCATCCTTTGCGGCGATACGATAACTGGTCACAAAAGAATCGATAGCCCTTTTCACAAACTGCTCCGGGACCGTAACCCTGACGTCGCCGGTGATCGCCTTCCGCAGGAAAGCAGCCGTGGCGGAATCCGTAGCCGGGTCCGGCCAGAGGATACTGTTGGACGCAATGCCCAGCGGAGAACCGGTGAAAGAAGGCAACAGTTGTACGGAGTCTGCAGCGTAATATACTTTCAGCGCCTGCGCCTTCCGCAGGTCTGTATGCAGCTCAAAATGATGCGAGGTACTGTCGCCATGCCATACCCCTTTGAAAATGCCGTCGTCGCTCAGCATGCCGCCAAAGAAACGCTCTTCCTCCCGGCTGCCGTTGTCTTCGTAAATCTTGACCTGATCGGCTTCCTGGCTGCCCCAGATACTGATCGGCTGACCGGTACTGTCATAGTAATAATAACCACGGAACAGATTGGGCGCCGTTTTCAGTAACTCCATGGTGATCTGCCTGCCACCCACTGCGCCTTTTAACTGTGTATAATAATAGGGCGTACTCAACAGGGGAACTACCACACTGGCCGTATCTTGCAGGTCTTTTTCCCGGTTACCGCTGTGACAGGCCGGTAGCAGGCCGCCAGCCAGGGCGAGTAATAGAAGCACTCTTTTCATACTATGATTTATATCAGGTCTCCCAAAATTACTATTATCCTTCCATACCTTTGTTTACAGGTTTCAACCAATTAAATAATTACGATCATGTTAAACCAGAAAGTAGCAGACCTGCGGAAAGACTATAAGCTGGCTTCGCTCGACGAGCAGGATGTAGCCCCGTCACCCTTGCAGCAATTCGGGAAATGGTGGAACGACGCCATTTCCAGCGAAACAGATGAGCCCAATGCCATGACGCTGGCCACCAGCACACCGGATGGACGGCCCTCTGCCAGAATTGTGTTGCTGAAGAGTTTTGATGAAGAGGGATTTATGTTCTTTACCAACTATGAAAGCCGTAAAGGCCATGAACTGGCCCAAAATCCTTACGTGACACTGCTGTTTTTCTGGCGCGAACTGGAACGCCAGGTCAGGATAGAAGGGATCGTGTCCAGGGCAGGAGAGAACGTAAGCGATGAATACTATAACAGCCGTCCGCTGGGCAGCAGGATAGGCGCCATCGCATCACCACAAAGCCAGGTGATCCCGAACCGTCATTTTCTGGAGGAAAAAGTAAATGAGATAGCCGTAAAATATGAAAAGGAAATGCCGCAAAGGCCGGAATACTGGGGCGGATATATCGTGAAACCCGTAGCGATGGAGTTCTGGCAGGGAAGGAGCAGCCGCCTGCACGACCGTATCCTGTATACGCATATCACCGGCGGCAGCTGGAAGATAGAAAGGCTGGCCCCGTGATCATTGAGGGATTTTCTGATTTACGATTTTTTGATTGCAGGGAGGTCAGACATACCCAACATCAAAAAATCGTAAATCAGAAAATCCCTGAATATTTATGCTTTTTTCTCAGCTTTAGGAGCAGCTGCAGCAGCGGCTTTCCTTGTTCTTGCTGGTCTTGTTTTACCGAAAGATTTGTTGAAGATCTTACCTCTTTTGGTTTTTACATCTCCTCTACCCATAACGAATAATTTGAAGTTTGTTGTTTTTATTAAAAGGATGTTATCAGGCTGCAAATTACGCTAAATCGCGGAAATAGCATACAGTCGGACTTCTATATAAAAAAAAAGCAAGAAACATGATTGTTCCTTGCTTGAATAAGTTGTGCTAACTGATTAGAGCTTGTCGGATAAAGCTTTACCAGCTTTGAACTTAGCAACTTTCTTAGCTTTGATCTTGATGATCTGGCCAGTCTGCGGGTTTCTACCGTTACGTGCAGCACGTTTAGAAACAGAGAAAGTACCGAAACCTACCAGTGTTACTTTACCACCTTTTTTCAGGGTATCAGCAACAGCTTTAGTGAAAGAGTCCAGCGCTTCGTTAGCTTGGGTTTTAGTGATTCCTGCGTCTTTAGCAAGTTTGTCGATTAATTCGGCTTTGTTCATAGTTAGTAAGATTTAACTAGTGAAAAAATGTTTGATGTGAGCAAATATAGCGCGTTTTATCAGATTACCAAATTTTTCACAATTTTTTTATAGAAATTTTTATCGGCTGAAAAAGCCTGCTGGTAACGGTTACAGCTGATTGGAGGGATGCCTGCTAAAGACATGAACTTTAGCAGACTCTCGTAAAACATTGTCCCATAGCGGATTTCCGGGCTTTTAAGCTGTAAAAGGCGGGCTTTTCCAAGTATTGTACCAAAGTCCGGAGGCCTTGAAAATAGTGAATTTCCTGTGGATAAGTTTAATTGTTAAGCATGGTTCAGATGACCTCCATAACGGTGTGAAAGGCCACAAAACGGTCGCCAAACAGGTCGTAACCCCTTTGCCGGAGCGTATTTGCCTGTACGGCCTGATAGGTCTGATAGTGCTCCGGGCTGGTAGCAAAGAACTGTACTACATAGGTAGGACCTTCCGAGTCATCCTGCTCCAGCAGCCGGCACATACGGTAATCGGTGAAAAGACCGGTGCTCAATATGGCGGGAATATGCTCTTCCCTCATCCACTGTAACCAGTCGGAATGCACATCTGTGGCCACTTTGGCCGTTACGTTGTATATGATCATAAGTTTCGTGCAGGTATAAAATCCATGTGTACGGATGCGGCAAACCGCCTATAAAGACAGCTCCACGAACACCGGGCAATGGTCTGAATGTTTCACTTGCTGGTAGATGGTGGCGTGTTTCAGCTTCTCCTTTAAGGGAGCGGTCACATTGATATAGTCAATACGCCAGCCTTTGTTATTGTTCCGGGCATTGGCGCGGAAGCTCCACCAGCTGTACTGGTGCGGGTCCGGGTTAAAATGCCGGAAACTGTCTACGAAGCCGCTTTCGAAGAACCGGTCCATCCAGGCTCTCTCCTCGGGAAGAAACCCGGTGGAATTCTTATTGCTGACAGGATCGTGGATATCGATCGCCTTGTGGCAGATGTTGTAATCGCCGCACAGCACCAGGTTTGGCCGCGTTTGTTTGAGCTCGCCGAGATGAGCGAAAAGCTCTTCCAGCCACTGGTATTTATAGGTCTGACGGAGGTCTCCGCTGGTACCGGAAGGGAAGTAGGTATTGATCAGCGTCAGATCGCCGAAATCCAGGCGGATAAAGCGGCCCTCTTCATCGCTTTGTGTGTGGCCGCTGCCGTAATACACCTTGTCTGGTGTAATACGCGTCAGCACGGCCACGCCGCTGTATCCTTTCTTCTGTGCGGGAAACCAGTAATGTTCGTAACCCAGCGCTTCAAATTGTTTGAAGTCCACATTATCCTGGTGGGCTTTGATCTCCTGCAGACAGATAATGTCTGCAGGGTCAGTTTGCAGCCACTCGGTGAAACCTTTGGTCATAGCGGAACGGAGGCCGTTCACATTGTACGATATGATTCTCATGTGTTGCTTAAATGTCGTATTCCAGATTGGGACGGAGCCATTTTTCGGCTTCTTCCACTGTCCAGCCTTTGCGGGCGGCATAGTCCGTCACCTGGTCTTTTTCTATTTTACCGAGACCGAAATACCGGGCTTCCGGGTTGGCGAAATACCAGCCGCTTACACTGGCGGCGGGGTACATGGCCAGCGATTCGGTCAGCGTGATACCGGTGTTTTCCGTAGCATTCAGGAGGTCAAACAGCTTGTATTTCTCGGTATGCTCCGGACAGGCGGGATAGCCCGGTGCCGGGCGTATACCCATGTATTCTTCCCGGATAAGGGCTTCGTTGCTGAGGTGCTCTTCGCTGGCATAGCCCCAGAACTCTTTACGTACACGTTCGTGCATCAGCTCTGTAAATGCTTCCGCCAGCCTGTCTGCCAGGGCTTTCAGCATAATGCTGTTATAGTCGTCATGCTCTGCCTTGAATTTCTCCAGCCATTTTTCGATGCCGATACCGGCAGTAACGGCAAATCCGCCGATATAGTCGGTTTTGCCGGTGGAAGCAGGAGCGATATAATCCGCAAGGGACTGGTTGGGTTGTCCGGGCGCTTTTTTGATCTGCTGGCGGAGGAATTCGAGCGTCACCGGCGCAATATCAGCTTGTTCGGGGGTGACCCGTACGCTGTCGGCAGCGATGGCATTGGCGGGGAAAAGTCCGATAACGGCTTTGGCGCCCAGCCATTTCTCCCGCACCACTTTCGCCAGCAGTTCCTGTGCATCGTTGTACAGGCGGGTGGCTTCGGTTCCCACCACTTCATCTGTCAGGATCTGCGGGAATTTACCATGCAGCTCCCAGGCAATGAAGAAGGGTTGCCAGTCAATATATTGAGCGATTTCGGCGAGATCATAGTCTTCGAAAACTTTTACGCCGGTGAACTTTGGCTTTACCGGGGTGAAAGCGTCCCAGTTGATCACTGTTTTGTTCTCCTGGGCAGCGGCAATAGGAAGGTATTGTTTAACCGGTTTTTTATTCCTGAACGACTCGTTCAGCTTCTCATACTCTGTTTTCACGGAGGCCAGGAAGTCCTTTTTCAATGCTTTGTTGAGCAGGCTGCCGGTAACGGTCACGCTGCGGGAGGCGTCCAGCACGTGTACCACGCCGTGGGCGTATTCCTGCGCTATTTTCACCGCCGTATGGGTACGGGAAGTGGTGGCGCCGCCGATGATCAGCGGAATATCGAACTCCTGGCGCCGCAGCTCGCGGGCTACGTGTACCATTTCGTCCAGGCTGGGGGTGATCAGGCCGCTGAGGCCGATGATGTCCACGTTCTCCTGGCGGGCGGTCTGCAGTATTTTCTCAGCAGGCACCATGACGCCCAGGTCGATGATTTCATACCCGTTACAGGCCAGTACTACGCCAACGATGTTTTTACCGATATCGTGCACGTCGCCTTTTACGGTAGCCAGCAGGATTTTCCCGGCAGATTTTATCTCTCCGCCGTGAAGTGCCTGGTTGCGCAGTTTTTCTTCTTCTATATAAGGAGTAAGGATGGCTACCGATTTTTTCATCACGCGGGCGCTTTTCACTACCTGCGGGAGGAACATCTTACCACTGCCAAACAGGTCGCCGACGATGTTCATACCGTCCATCAGCGGTCCTTCGATCACGTCGAGCGGACGGGCATATTTCTGGCGGGCCTCTTCGGTGTCGGCGTCGATATATTCTGTAATACCGTTTACCAGTGCGTGGCTGAGTCTTTCTTCCACGGTGCCCTGGCGCCAGGTTTCGTCTTTTTCCACCACTTTGCCTTTGGCTTTTACCGTATCGGCAAATTGTATCAGGCGTTCGGTGGCGTCATCACGACGGTTTAGTATGGCGTCCTCACAGAGCTCACGGAGCTGTGGTTCGATATCGTCATATATCTGCAGCATACCGGCGTTAACGATGCCCATGTCCATACCCGCCTTGATGGCGTGGAAAAGGAATACGGAGTGCATGGCTTCACGGACGGTTTCATTACCGCGGAAAGAGAAAGACACGTTGCTGACGCCGCCGCTGACTTTAGTCAGGGGCATCAGTTCTTTGATCCGGCGGGTGGCGTTGATGAATTCCACCGCATAGTTATTGTGCTCTTCTATACCGGTAGCGATAGCGAAGATATTGGGGTCGAAGATGATGTCCTGCGGATCATATCCTACTTTTTCTGTCAGTATTTTATAGGCGCGGTGGCTGAAGGACACCCTTTTTTCTTCGGTGTCGGCCTGACCGTGTTCGTCAAATGCCATCACCACGACTGCGGCGCCGAAGCTTTTGCAGATATGGGCTTGTTCGATGAATTTGGCTTCCCCTTCCTTGAGGCTGATGGAGTTTACCACGCATTTGCCCTGTACGCACTTCAGACCGGCTTCAATCACACTGAATTTACTGGAGTCGATCATGATGGGAATACGGGAGATGTCCGGTTCGGCTGCCAGCAGTTTCAGGAAAGTGGACATAGCTTGTTCCCCGTCGAGCAGGGCGTCGTCCATGTTCACGTCCAGGATCTGGGCGCCGTTCTCTACCTGCTGCCGGGCTACGGACAGGGCTTCTTCATAGTGGCCTTCCCGTATAAGGCGGGCGAATTTTTTGGAGCCGGTAACGTTGGTACGTTCACCGACGTTGATAAAGTTGGTTTCGGGCCTTACTACCAGTGGTTCAAGGCCGCTCAGCCGCATAAACGGCCGGATTACCCGTTGCTGGGCAGTTTCCGGTTCCATCGCTATCGTTTCGTTGCTTGTATGGGAATGTGTGCTTGCGCTCATGGTTGCATTTGTGTTTAGGATTATGCCAGGGTGTTTACCAGCTCCGGTTTCCGGCGCGGTGCGATGTTTTTTACATGCTGTGCAATATGGCGGATATGGTCTGGCGTGGTGCCGCAGCAGCCGCCCACAATATTCACAAAGCCTGAACTGGCAAAATCTTCAATGATACAGGCGGTATCTTCCGGTTCCTCATCGTATTCACCGAATGCGTTGGGCAGGCCTGCGTTAGGGTAACAGCTGACATAGCAGCTGGCGATATTGGACAGCTCTTCCACATAAGGGCGCATCTGCTGACCGCCCAGGGCGCAGTTGAGGCCTATGGAGAAAGGGTTGGCGTGCATCACGGAAATGTAGAAAGCTTCCAGGGTCTGACCGCTCAGCGTCCGGCCGGATGCATCCGTAATGGTACCGGAAATCATCACCGGCAGCTCCGGTTTACCGGATTCACGGAAGTACTTTTTGATGGCATAGATAGCCGCCTTACAGTTGAGCGTATCGAAAATCGTTTCAATCAGCAGGATGTCCACACCGCCGTCTGAAAGGCCTTTTATCTGCTCTTCATAGGCTTCGGCCACTTCATCGAAGGACACGGAGCGGTACCCGGGATTGTTTACGTCCGGGGAGAGCGACAAGGTTTTGTTCAGCGGTCCGATGGCGCCTGCAACAAAGCGGGGCCTGTCCGGATTTTTGGCGGTATACTCCGCAGCCGCTTTCTTCGCGAGCCGGGCTGCAGCCACGTTCAACTCGTAAGCCAGGGCCTGCATGTCGTAGTCGGCCATCGCAATGGAAGTGCTGCTGAAAGTATTGGTCTCGATGATATCGGCGCCCGCTTCCAGGTATTCCTTGTGGATGGCTTCTATGATCTGTGGTTGGGTGAGGTTGAGCAGGTCATTGTTGCCTTTGAGGTCCATATGATAGTCGGCAAAACGGGTACCTCTGTAATCAGCTTCCTGGAGTTTGTATCGCTGGATCATGGTGCCCATGGCACCGTCAATGATGAGCACACGCTCATTAGCGCAGTCTTGTAAAGATTTCATGATTTTCTTTGCTGTTTATTAGTTGCTGTTAAAGTCTAACAGGGTCGAACAATAAACAAATCCACCCCGTAATATCCTGTAAAGATACGCTATTTTAATATGTAAAAACAGCTTATTTGCCTGTCCCGCACTGTATGGGACGGCCTTTCTTCCGGTGTTGATATTAACCATGTTTTATATAGATTTTGTCTATATCAAAACTTTTATTTGGTAGAAGTCTATAAAGTCTACTATATTTGTAGGGTAATAGAAAAACACCATGCAACAACAAAAGCTGAACATACTGTTGAACCCGGCGGTAGCCCCCCACCAGTCCTATGCCTGCTGTCTTTCGGGACGCTGTTGCTGTTAAAACGGCGCCTTATATTCTCATTGAGTTCTCCCGGTTTTTATTACAACAAAAAAAGCGTTTTGTCATGACGATAGCAGAACATATCCATGCGCTCAGGGAACACCTGGCAGGTCTGGGCCTGCAACCGGTTCCGGAGATGAATGATGGAAGTGAGCCAGCGGTTTTTAAGGTATGTTTTCTTAACAAATACGAAATGCAGCGCTGGAAAGAGCTGCGTGAACAGGAATCAAAAACCAATCATACCATATTTCAGGGTACGCCTGAAAAAGACGTACACTGACCTTTTTCATAACGTGGAATTACAGGTTAAACGAAGACGGGCGTTATTGAACGCCCGTATTTTATTTATAGATTTTTTGATTTACGGATTTTGAAATTTTGAGGTTTCAGCATTGATTCGGACATTTTGCTATTTGAAAGTTCTCCCTGAAGAAATTATCAAATAAATTCCAAAATCCGTAAATTCCAAAATCCCCAAATGTTATGGTTTAACATAACTGTCCAGCGGGAGCCGGTTGGAAATAGACCGGGCCAGCGTCATCTCGTCGGCATATTCCAGTTCGCCGCCAAAAGCAATCCCCCGCGCAATAGTGGTGATTTTCACGGGATATTCCTTCAGTTTTTTAGACAGGAAATATATGGTGGTATCCCCTTCAATGGTAGGACTTAAGGCCATAATCACCTCTTCCACGCCCTGGTGTTTCACCCGCTCTACGAGCGACTGGATATTCAGTTGTTCCGGGCCGATACCGTCAATAGGGGAGATAATACCTCCCAGCACATGATACAGGCCGTTGAACTGCTGTGTATTTTCAATGGCCATCACGTCCCGGATGCTTTCTACCAGGCAAACCACCTGCCGCTGCCGGGAATGGTTGCTGCAGATACCACATATTTCTTCATCGGAAACATTATGGCATACTTTGCAGAAGCGGATCTGTTGCCGCATACGGGCTATCGCCTCACCAAACTGCTGTACCTGCACAGTTTCCTGCTTCAGCAGGTGCAACACCAGCCGCAGGGCCGTTTTTTTACCGATGCCCGGCAGCTTGGCAAATTCATTGACAGCGTTTTCTATCAGAGCGGAAGAGAATACCATAATGCAAAGTTAGGAATATTGCCGCTGTACAGGCCACAGGGCCGCACTGCGGCAATAATTATATTTCTATCGTTGGCCGGAGCGTCCAGTAAGCCTTCAGGTTCTGTTTGCCTGGCACCAGGATCACCCGTTCGGGCTGCCGCTTGGGCTCTTTGTAGTACTGGCCGCGGTCCCATTTGCCGTTGCCATTGGCGTCCAGCAGCACCCTTACTTCATATTCACCGGGTGTAATGAACTTCTGCAGCCAGGTGCCGTTAACAGCTGTGCCGGAGTATTTAATGGCCTTATCCTGTACCAGTTGTATCACGTAATGCATGGAGTCGTCATTGATGGCCTGCCGTGTACTGTCACTGATCTTCAGCGTGACCCCGAAAATGGCGTAATCACTTGCTTTTTTGGACTTAAAGCTGATAGTGTCCGGTTTGGGCAGTTGCTGCCCTGTGGTGTCAGTAGCGGCATCAGCCGGGAAGATCATCCGGTAAGCGGTGCCTTCTTTCCACGGATAAAACACGGTCAGTTTGGTATGGGTGCTGTCCATATTGGTATGGAAAGTGACCGGGGCAAAAGTGCTGTCTTCTCCCAGAATCACACGGGCGCTGTCCAGCGTTCTCAGCGGAAGATTAAATGTCAGCTGCAATGGCGCCGGCAACTCCTGCAAGCCGCCGTCCAGCGTGGGCGTTATCTGAAGCTTAGGCGTTTTTTTCTTTTTATCTTTTTCCTTCTCTTTCTCTCTTTCCTGTTCTTCCGCCTCCTGGTTGGCCCGGTCCAGCGAATCCTGCGGAGAAAGCGGCTCTTTGATCGTACTATCACGCTCCATGAAAAGCAGGAGGTTGACCCCCTCCACATTCTGCTCTTTCATCACAATCGGTTTTTCAACAAAAGCGATCATCTCAGAAGGCTGGTTGTACTGGAGGTCACGGTCTTCTTCTTTCAGTGCAAAAAGCTTGTAAGTGCCGGGAGCCATATTTTTAAACCGGAAGGAGCCGTCAGGACGGGTTTTGGCGTAGTACACCGGTTTCTCCTTGGATACAATGGAGTCTTCCAGGTTGCGGTACAGCATCACGGCGATGTTACTGTCCGGAACGCCGTTTTCGGCATCTATCATACGGCCCGTGAGCTGGAGGCTGTCCAGGTAATTACCGGTAGACACCACATACTGAAACTCGGGGATGGCATTGCGCTCGTTGATGTCCCGGATGGCGTCCGAAAAATTGAACGTATAGGTGGTGTTTTCCTGCAGGGTATCCTTCAGCTCCATGGTCACCGTACGCAGCTTGGCGGTGATGATAGGTGTGCGTTTCAGCGTCGGCGACACGATCAGCTTATCGTTCACGTTGTCCAGCTCCACAAACTCGTCAAACACAAAATATACCTTCCTGTTCTTGAAATGCAGGGAAGAATCCGGAGGATTCACCGCCGCAAGGGAAGGAGGGAGACTGTCGCGCGGTCCTCCGCCAGGCGGCACAATGTTGGCACAGCGGGTCATTGAAACAGCGATCATAAAGGATATCAGCCAGAATGCCCAGCTCCTGATATATTGATACATATTTCCGGTCGGATTAAAAATATGTTGCAAACTTACGAAAACGGCGGAAAGCTTCGCTTTTCTTTTAACCTCCCGCCGGGATGGGTAGCAATGACGTAACTTTAGTTCATGGCCAGTGTCTTTCTATTGCAACGTACCCAGTTTATACCCGCACCACTGCAACAGGTGTGGGACTTCTTTTCCGATCCCGGCAACCTGGCGAAGATCACGCCGCCCTATATGCGCTTCAGGGTTACCTCTCCGCAGGATGACAGGAAGATATATCCCGGGCAGGTGATCACCTATACCGTTTGTCCGCTGTTGGGCATCCCGCTGGAATGGATGACAGAAATTGTACACGTGCGGGACGGCGAGTATTTCGTGGATGAACAACGGGCAGGCCCTTACCGGCTCTGGCATCATCAACACCATTTCAGGGAGGTGCCGGGAGGGGTGGAGATGACAGACACGATCCATTACCGGCTGCCACTGGGATGGCTGGGCCGCCTGGCGCATACCATGTTTGTACGGCGCCAGCTGGAAAACCTCTTCGCTTACCGGTACCGGGTGGTAGCGGAGCGCTTTGGGTAAACGTTATTCTTTGGTGGTCAGGGTCGTGGAAAGCTGATCGCCGGTATACACCTTAATGCTGGTCCGGCCGGTTTTCGGGATACTGCCTACCCACAGCGGCGTAGTGCTGTAAGAATTCTTCTCTGCCTGGGCAGTGGCCACAAAATGCATCTCCGCATCGTTGGTCAGATTATCGGTAGTAGCGGATGCCAGCTGTATCTGCGTGCCATAATAGGTGGATGGCATGGTAGCGGCAACGACCACCTGTGTACCAAAATCGGGACGGTCAATTTTGTTGTTCATGGTTTTGGCTACGCCAAAGAGGCTGTCGAAAGCAGCAGGATTATCGATCAGCCAGAAGGTAAGGCTGTCTTTCACCTGGATATTGTTTTTGACAAAATAGCCGTTCAGCGGCTGTACATCGAGACTGCTGCCGCTATCGGCCTGTACGTTCAGTGCGGTATCATTGACAACGGCGCTATCGGCGGCGTTGTTACGGGTAGCGCCTCCACAGGAGGCCAGCAACAGAAGGATAGCTGCGGAAAAAGACAGACGGCTGTTCATGTGATTTTCTTTTTTTTAATAAGATAACATCATTGCGGGAAATAGGTTGCCCTGGAGAGGGGAATTAACAAGGTAATGTTACCGACGGAGTGTTTGCCGGTACCACTCATCCAGGCGGTGGCTGTCTGCTGGGTATAACGGATGGTCGTGCGGCCGATGCCGATACCGATGCCATAGTCCATCCCGATGGTAAAACGGCGCATATGCGAGGTTTGCCGGTCGGTCAGCTCTTCGAAGTTGGTATCGGTGGAGCGGAAGATGCCGCCCTGCAGCAGCGCGTTGAACAGGTTGAGGGCAAACTGCGGCCGGGCGAACACATACAGCTGGAACTTCCGCCGGGTGGCGGCGTCCAGGTCTGTTCCCCCAAAATACGGGTTGATGAGGCCATACCTGCCGTACAGGGACGCGCCTGCGGAAGTCATCATGGTGCCGGCGTGAATGCCGATTTCCCCCGTTGTTTCAAGGCTTTTGACCGGGTTCCATAACATGGCCTCAAAGGAAAAGTTATAGTTCAGCAGGGGCGCGTTAGGTACCTGGTTACCCCAGCCTTCCGGTTCCTGGTAGTGAATCAGCCGGTGAAAGAGACGCTGGGTCTGTTCTGCGCCGGCCCACGGCCCTAATACGCCGAACACCAGTTCGGAATGGAAGGAGTACTTTTTGACCGGGTTGTAGGAGGTCAGTCCATGCGTGGCGAACAGGGCCCCGGCGTAGTAAAAGTCATTAGGATGAAAGGAGGTATCTGCAATCTGATTGGGCGTGATCATGACCTGCATGAGCTGCCATTCGAAAACATTGATGGCGGAGGGCCCTGCTTTGGGAAAGAGCCACTTGTCAAGGAAAGTGGATTTTTTCTTCTTCATATATACGTAACCGATAGCGGTGCCGTTACTGTAGCCCCGGTCGGTTCCCCTTCCCCATACGTTGAAGAAGTCGTCATCTTCGTATATGCGTAGCTGTCTGGTGGCATTCTGGGTGATCTGTGCCTGTGCGATAGTCAGCGTGCCGAGACAAATGAATATTCCCCATAAAAAAACTTTCATAGGCCCTCCTTTTAATCCTGACAGTTATCTGAGTCAAAACACTTTGAATATTTCAAAAGCGTCTTTCTGCAGCTGTTCCCGGTGATCGGGGTGTGCTATGTTGATAAGCGCCTGTGCGCGTTGTTTCAGGTTTTTTCCGAGCAGGTGTGCGATTCCGTATTCTGTTACCACATAATGCACGTGGGCGCGGGTGGTGACAACGCTGGCGCCGGGTTGCAGGCGGGAAGCGATACGGGAGACACCTCCGGACGTCACGGATGGAATGGCAATGATCGGTTTACCGCCGGCAGAGAGGGCGGCGCCCCGCATGAAATCCATCTGGCCGCCTACGCCGCTGTATTGCCGGAACCCGATGGAATCGGCGCATACCTGTCCAAAGATATCGATTTCTATAGCACTATTGATAGCGGTCACTCTTGGATTTTTACGTATAGTCGTGGGGTTATTGACGTATTCCACGTCCATCAGGCGGATGATAAGATTGTTATCCATAAAGTCGTACAGGCGGCGGCTGCCCATGGCAAAGCTGGATACCATCAGGCCAGGGTGGATGGCTTTGTAGCGGTTGTTGATAACACCTTTTTCTACCAGGTCGATGACGCCGTCGGAAAACATTTCCGTGTGGATGCCAAGGTCCTTGTGGCTGTGCAGGCATTGCAGCACGGCGTTGGGGATACCGCCGATGCCCATCTGCAGGGTGGCGCGGTCTTCTATCAGGGAGGCCACATGTTCGCCGATGGCCAGTTCAGTGGGGCTGGGCGGGCGTACGGCCTGTGCGTAAATGGGATAGTCGGTGGTCACGGCTGCGGTGATGCGGGATATATGGATCACGCCGTCGCCGAGTACGCGGGGCATATTGGGATTCACCTCCGCGATGATGACGCGGGCGGTGTCAATGGCGGCTTTGGACACATCGCAGGATACGCCGAGCGTGCAGTAGCCGTTCCTGTCCGGCGGAGACACGGTAATGAGCGCCACATCGATCGCAGGTTCCAGGGTACGGAAGTACCGGGGCACTTCACTGAGAAACATGGGTATATAGTTGGCCCTTCCTTCGTTAACGGCCTGACGGATATTCTTACCGACAAAGAAAGTATCGATTTCAAAAGCATGGGCATGTTCAGGGGAAGCATAGGGAGCATCCCATTCGGTATGGATACTTACCAGCCGGACATTCCTGAGTTCATGGCTGCGGAGAGACATGGCCTTTACCAGTTCCCGCGGAGTGGCTGCTGCAGTGTGAATAAAAACGGTTTGGCCGGACCGGACCTGTTGTATCGCATCCTGGATAGTGGTGTAAGGCATTGTCGTTGGTATTGGTTGAGCAAATTTATCGAGCGTTTTATAGATAATTTATGAGTAATATCATGTTGTAACTTTATATGCTGGTATCTATCCAACAACCGGCCCTGTTTATTTGTTGGATACCTGACACCAGCGCAGAAAAACAAATGGACACACTTGTTTACGAAATGGCTATCCCGGCAGATGCAGCGGCTATCCGCGATCTGTCCCTGTTAAGTTACGGTGAGTATGCCGCCGTCATGGAGCCGGAATACTGGCGTGCCATGCATAAAAACCAGTCGGATATGGATAACCTGAAGGCACTGATGGAGCAGGCGGGAACTTTCGTATGCCGGTCCGGCGAAAGACTGGTAGGCGTGGTGTTCCTGGTACCTTCCGGCCAGGCTACCGCTATCTACCCGGCAGACTGGGCCTATATCCGCCGTTTGGGCGTGGACCCGGCCTTCCGCCGCATGGGTATTGGCCGCCGGCTGATGGAGCTGGCTATCGAAGAAGCCCGGCGTTCAGGTGAAAAGATACTGGGGCTCCATACCAGCACGATGATGCCGGCTGCCCGGAAAATGTATGATGAGCTGGGCTTTGCGCTGATGAAAGAGCTGCAGCCGATACTGGGGCAGCAATACTGGCTGTACAAAATGACGTTGTAAAAAGTTGTCCATTTCAGCTTTCAATGTGAATAACTCGCGGCCGGCTGAATGTACATATTTCATAAATTAGCAAGCTTAAATGTAAGCACAACTGTTTGCGGAGAGATCTGACACATATAAGTGAGCAAATGCTTATAGAACGACTGACGTTAGGTGATCCCGCGGCAAAAGAGTTGTTATATGACCGATACGCCGGGGCACTGTATGGAGTTGTCTTACAATTGGTGCCTGTAAAAGACAGGGCCAATGATGTTATCGTAAAGGTTTTTGCGTGGGCGTTCCATCATATCAATGCGTTCCACTCTTCAGGCTTCCGCACTTTATTTGCCTGGTTATTACGTAAAACGAGGGAGCTGGCCATTAAGGAAGCCATCCCGGAAACGGCGCTCACAGGGACAGAGCTGATGAAGAAAGAAGAAGGTATCCTGCAGCAGTTCTATATCTTACTACCGGCTTCGGAACAGCAGGTATTCCGGCTGAGTTATTTTAAAGGTTTATCGATCACAACTATAGCCCGTATGCTGGCCATACCAGAAGGGCAGGTAAATGAAATACTGGGGGAAGCAATGAAAGCCTTCCGAAAATTCTTAAAAGAACATTGGAACTAAAATTTTATATCGAAAGCGGCATCATCGAGTCTTATGTGCTGGGCCTCGCTTCCGAAACGGAGGTGGAGGAGCTGGAACACATGAGAAAACTGTTTCCTGAACTGGACACAGAGGTGGAACTGGCGGAACGCCGGCTGGAAAAAGCCTGCTTCGACGAAGCGGTACTGCCGCCGGTGGAAATACGGGAACGGGTACTCCAGAAAGTACGCTGGGAGTATGCCGGCGCCCAGGCAGACGCACAGTCCAACTATACATTTATCAACATCCAGCCAAAAGACGGAAGCCATATCTCGGTACATCGCTGGTGGAAAATATTCTTCATCATTATTTTTATCCTGTCCAAAATCTTTCTCTTTTTTGCCATATTCTATTACCTGAAATACCGTCAGGAGAAAGAAAAACAGGAAGAAGTCCCTGCTGCTACAGTGCTTATACATGAGCAAAAAGCAAATAATTTTTATATATAATATAACCTGTGGCAAGCCGTTATTTAAATTATTTTCTCAATTTTACAATCCAACCGGCCGTTCCGGTTCGTAGATATTTTGTTTATCAATCATGTTTGATGGGTATGCGGTTTTTTAAATCATTGCTTTGGACTTAAAAAACTATATTGACAGTGGAGTAATTGAACGTTATTTACTCGGCCTTGCCACACCTGAGCAGGAGAGGGAGCTAACGTACATGAGAAGGCTGCATCCTATACTGGAACAGGAAATAGCTGCAGCTGAACTGCGCATCGAAAACAATATCATGGCTGAAGCCGTACCCCCGCCCGTTCAGCTGAAAGACAAAATCATGGAAGGCGCCCGGCGCCATAAGCACCAGGAATACTACTTCAAACAAGATAACGGCCAGGGCGGGCAACAGCCGCCGCAAGATCCCGTTTACATCAATATCAGGCCCGGATGGAACCGTCAGATCACCGTCAGCATCTGGTGGCGCTGCGCATTCCTGGCCCTCTGCGTATTGACCATGTCGCTGGCGGCCAGTACCTGGTACCTCTTCAAACGGACCAATCAGCTGGAGGAAGTATTGATCCGGCTCAAAACCCCGGCAGAAGCCCTTTTGCCGGCCGGCCGCTAGCCTTTCGCATATTCATTTGGTACGTTTCTTGTAAATGCTGAACTTGCCGCAGTATTCAGGCTGTTTAAACCTTATTGCAGTACAGCTGTTGAATGCAGAGAAGGCATTAAAACATACAAATTATTATTCCATGAAAAATTTATCATTCGCAGCATTGTTTTTGGCTCTGGTCGCAATCCTGGGTACTTCCTGCTCTCCCAAACAGGGCGTAACTACCAACATTAACAAAGGTGCCGTAAAAGGCAACTGGGTACTGACAGACATCCGTTATGAAGGTATTCCCGAAAACGCCAAAGTAACCGTTTTTGACGAGGCCAATGCCAAATGCTTTATTGGCAGCCAGTGGGTATTGCCAGACAATAATGCAAATGGTTCCTATACATTATCCTCCACTGCAGACGGCTGCAGCCCGGCCACACAAAAAATTGTCTGGACACTCAGCAAACAGGGAAATGTTACCATGTTCGGTTTCAAAAAATTGTACTCCGGCGTAAAAGCTAAAAACGTAGCAGACGGCTACCTGATGGAATGTACAGAAGCCGGCAGCTCCATGACATGGAGAGCCAATGTAAATTTCGAAGGTAAAACAGCCTCCATCATCTACACTTTACAGCGGAAATAATTTTTATCGTTTTATACAAAAAGACATCCTGCCCGGCCATCTCCGGGCAGGATTTTTCATTTACCGGTGTTCATAGATAATAGTATATTTAGATAAGGTTAAAAAACCAGATGAATATGAGCACGCAGCATTCCAACATCAAGTTTCTTGGCCATGCCAGTTTTCAGCTTACAACACCGGAAGGCCATATCATTCTCGTAGACCCCTGGTTTACCGGTAACCCGGCGCTGCCGGCCGATTACACCATCCCGGAACAAATTGACCTGATCCTGATCACCCACGGCCACAGGGACCACCTGGACAGTAAAATCATTGACCTGATCCGGTCCCACTCCCCTAAAGTGATCGCCAATCCTATCGTCCGGCTGTTCCTGCAGGAACAGGGCGTGCCGGAACATGTATTCGAACAGATGAACGCCGGCGGGACCGTCTCCATCCTGCAAACAAAAGTCACCATGACCAACGCCTTCCACTTTGCACAGGTATGGCTGCCGGACGGAAAAATAGGTTATACCCACGCGGCCAACGGCTTTATCATCTGGATGAGCGACGATGTCTCAGTGTATTATTCCGGAGATACTTCCGTTTTCGGCGATATGGCCCTGCTGGGAGAAATCTATGAACCGGACATAGCGATCCTGCCGATCGGCGACCGTTTTACCATGGGACCGCTCGAAGCTGCGGCCGCCATCCGCCTGCTGAAAGTAAAACATGTGATCCCCTGTCATTACGGTACGATGCCGGCGCTCACGGGCACGCCTCAACGACTGAAAGAACTCACGCAGGACCAGGAACGGCTGCAGATTCATGCCCTGAAAGCCGGTGAAGAACTCGATATGTCTCAGCTGCAGCTGCATAAACCGTAGCTGTTTCCTGATATTTTTTCTTTAATCATCCGAATATGTTACCCCTGACTACATCCCGTTTACTGGTATGTCCCTGCCGCCTGCCGCTGATCACAGCGATTTATCTGCAGGACCCGCAGGCGGTCACACTGCTGAATGCCGACATTCCGCCGGAATGGCCTATGTCTGAACTGAAAGAGCTGTTGCCGCACCTGATTGAACTATTACAACATGATCCCAAATCATTCCCCTGGTTATTATGGGCGATCGTATCCGCAACAGACAAAACCGTATTGGGAAACATCGGCTTTAAAGGCCGCCCCGACGAAAACGGGATGGTGGAAATAGGCTACTCGCTGCTGCCACCATACCGTAAGCAGGGTTATATGCAGGAAGCTGCCACAGCATTAATTACATGGGCCTTTCAACAGCCGTTCGTAAAAAGTATCGAAGCTGAATGTGCAGTGGATAATAGCGCGTCCCGGAAAGTATTGCAGCGCCTGGGCATGCGGCAAACCGGCATGCAGGACAACATGCTTCGCTGGCAACTGCTGGAAAAAGATTTCCTGTTATAATCAGGGAGTCATGTGCTGGCGCGCAAACTTGATGAAAAGCTGCGCCAGCTTGTCCTGCAGCCCTTGCAGATAGGTAAAGTGAAGTTTCCTGATCAGCTTGAAATTTTTAATGGGAAGCACTACAAACTCGCCGGCTTCCACTTCCCGCTGTACCGCCTGCAAAGAGATAAATGCCGCGCAGGAGGAATGGTGCAGGTAGGATTTGATGCTCTCCGTGCTGCCCATGTACATGGCTACGTTCAGGTCAGTAATTTTCAGTTTCAGCCGCTTCAGCTCATCGGTGATCACCTCCAGTGTGCCGGAGCCGTGTTCCCGCATGAGCAGGGGAATGTTCCGCAACTCGGCGGCGGTAAGCGGCTCGCCGCTGCCGTAGGCATGCTGTGGGTTTCCGATGAGCACTATTTCATCGCGGGCAAACTCAACATATTTCAGCAGCGGATTTTTGGAACTGCCTTCGATAATACCCAGTAAAATACTCTTTTCGAAAAGCGCCTGTTCTATCTGCTCCGTATTACCACTGGTAAGCGACGTTTTCACGTCCGGGTAACGCTGGTTGAATTTGGCCAGCAACGGGGGAATGAGGTATTGTGCAATGGTGGTGCTGGCGCCAATGGCAAGCAGTCCGCCCTGCGTGTGTTTCAGCTGGTTGATTTCATACTCCAGGTTGCGGTAGTCTGTAAAAATAATTTCGGCGTGATGCATCACCAGCTGGCCGGCGCGGGTAAGCTTGATACGGTTGCCGATCCTTTCAAACAGGGCCATGCCCAGCTGTTGCTCCAGCTCATGAATATGTTTGGTGACGGCTGGCTGGGAAATGTATAATTCTTCTGCGGCCTTGGTGAAACTGAGCCTCTTCGCAACGGTATGAAATACTTTGAGTCTGAAATCGAACATGTAATAAAAGTAAGGTTTTTAGAGGGCAGTTGTTGGTTGTCGGGGCTAAAGGTAAAAAAATAAGGATTAAACCACGGGAGGCGGCTTAATCCTTATGGGAAGAGATGTTATGGATCAGGCTTTTTTCTTGCCTGCGCCAGGATTATTTGATTTGTAGCGCATGTCAGGAGTGCCGTCTTTCTTTTTCGGTCCTGCTGTTTCAGAGGCGCCTTTATTTTCTTTGAAACGTTTGTCAGGAGCTCCGCTTTTGGTAAGGTGCGCTGTTTTGGCTGCAGGTGAAGCCTGGGCAGCAGGTTGACCGGCATCTTTCTTAGCGGTGGCGGCTTCTTTCTTAGCTGCCTTTTGCTCTGTTTTTACTTTGGTTTTAGCTTCTTTTTGGGTGGTGGCAGGGGCCTGCGCCATGGCAACAGTGAAGCCCATGAACATCGCCAGCACACCTGTAAGCAACTTTTTCATAAGAAATGTTTTACCAAAAATTAAGCTTTTTATACATGATAAACGTGCCTGCCCTTATTTTTAAGCTACATTTAATAATCAGTTCTTGTCCACCCACATGCCGTTTTCACGGATCAGGCTGATCAGTTCGTCCACGGCCACGTCGCTGTTCAGGCCGCGTTTTACCACCTCTTTGCCTTTATACAGGGTGATTTTTCCGACACCGCTGCCCACATAGCCGAAGTCGGCATCAGCCATTTCTCCCGGTCCGTTGACGATACAGCCCATGATAGCGATTTTCACGCCTTTCAGGTGATGGGTGACCGCCCTGATGCGCGCCGTGGTTTCCTGGAGGTCAAACAGCGTGCGGCCGCAGGAAGGGCAGGAGATATACTCCGTTTTGGAGATACGGGTGCGGGTAGCCTGAAGGATACCGAAAGCGATATTGTTGAGCAGGGCTGCCTGCGCCGGTGCCTGGTCCTGGTTGGTCAGCCAGAGGCCGTCGCCGAAGCCGTCCAGCAGGAGGGCGCCGGCTTCCGTGGCATGATGGATCAGGTGTTCGTCTGCGGTGGCCTGCGGACTCACGCTGTGGATGATCACTGGTACCGTCAGCTGTTGGGCTGTCAGCAGGATGAAGAATCTTCTAATACTGGCCATGGCGTTGCTGCCGGTAGCATGAACGGCCAGGACAACGGCGCCGGTGGCAGCGGGCTGTCCCAGCTGTTTCAGCAGGTCATTGATATCGGCGGTATCGAGATCGTCTGCATCAACGGCCACGAAGTTCTTTTTACCGGTTTGTCCGGCTGCCACGGCGTCCAGGTAGGCGCGCGTGCTGAAATACGGTATGTAAGCGGCTTTGTCGGCCAGCGTCTGCCACAGGCTGGCATCTGCCACTACCTGCAACGTGCCGGGAAGGGCAAAGGAGGGCACCTGTGTACCGGTGTAAATATAGTCGGCGGCGGCATCGGCGATGTTCCATTTATCGGAGGGTTCATCGTACGTATAGCCGATCGCGTTAAGGTCCGAAGGTTGTATAGTGGCCAGGCTGCGGTAGTCTGCCACTACTACGGGCACCTGTTTGTCGCCGGTATTGTCTACGGCGGTGCTTTCCCTGCGTTTGTAGGAGAACGGGGAATAGGGAAGCGTGTCCAGCGGACGGGAAGTAGCTGGTTTTTCCGTACGGGCGCCGCTGTAGCGTTTTACGATGTCTCGGCATACGGGCAGTTCGAACTCCGGGTCTTCTGTCAGGGACACCCGGATGGTGTCGCCCACGCCGTCTTCCAGCAGGGTGCCGATACCGATGGCGGATTTGATACGGCCGTCTTCCCCGTCGCCGGCTTCTGTAACACCGAGGTGCAGCGGGTAGCAGTGACCCAGCTCCTGGTGCATGGTTTGCACCAGCAGTCGGTATGCCTGTACCATCACCTGTGGGTTGCTGGCTTTCATGCTCAGTACGATGTTACGGTACTGCAGGTCTTCCGCGATACGCAGGAATTCCATGGCGCTTTCCACCATGCCCATGGGCGTATCACCGTAGCGGCTCATGATACGGTCGCTCAGGGAGCCGTGGTTGGTGCCGATACGCATGGCGGTACCGTATTCCTTACAGATGCTCACCAACGGCGTGAAACGTTCCCGGATACGGTCTATTTCCTCCAGGTATTCGGCATCGGTATACTCGATGGTTTCAAACTTCTTTTTATCGATGTAGTTACCGGGGTTGATCCTGACTTTTTCCACGATGCGGGCCGCAATTTCGGCTGCATTGGGCGTAAAGTGTATATCTGCTACCAGCGGTGTGTGGTAACCCTGGCGACGAAGTTCGTTTTTGATGAGCAACAGGTTCTCCGCCTCCTTTTTGCTGGGGGCGGTAATGCGGACCAGCTCAGCCCCCGCTTCGATACAACGGATGGCCTGGGCTACGGTGCCGGCGGTGTCCATGGTGTCGGTGGTGGTCATCGTCTGGATGCGGATAGGGTTGAAGTTGCCAATGAGAAGATCACCTACCTTTACTTCCAGGGTGGCCAGTCGCTTATATTCTGTTAATGAGTTGCAATAAAGCTGCATACGTTTTTGTTTTCTGCAGGTGCAAAGTTAATAAACCTGGAGGGCAATTAGCCCACACCTTAAAGCTACATTAAATTCCACGAACGGTGCCGTCAAAAGGAAGCCATTCGCTTAAATTTGAACTACTTATGTCGAATAATAAAAGTCTGGACATCCCCTATCAGGAATGGCCGCTGAAATCACAGTTCAACATCACCCCACTGGGGATGGCTGCTACTGATTTCACCCACCAGCCACACCGGCATCACCATTTCCAGATCTTATGGTTTACCAAAGCCAAAGGCCGGCATATGGTCGATTTTGTGTGGTATGAAATGGAAGACAATATGTTGTTCCTGCTGAGGCCCGGACAGGTGCATCAGCTGGACTGTGAGCGGGAAGGCCATGTGATTTTCTTCACCGAACGCTTTTATTTTGCCAATAAACACGACAAAGAAACGCTGTACGATTTTTCCAACCTGTTCGATAACTGGCACGGCTACGGCCCGATCCATATCGGTGAAAACACCGCCCCGGCACTGCTGGGGCTGGTAGACCTGATGAGCCGGGAACACCGCTCGCCGGGCACCAACAGCCGCAGCATCGTCAAACATTACCTCAACGCCTTCCTGTTGCTGGCGGAAAGAGAGAAAAAGCGCAACGCTACCGATACCATGCGGCCGCTCCATCACGATTCCCGGGTGGTCCAGCTCCGCCGCCTGCTGGAAAAACATTATGCCCGTGAACATCAGGTGGCCTTCTACGCCAACGCTTTTGCGCTGACACCCAAGCGGTTGAATGAAATCACGAAAGAAACCACCGGCCGTACCGTCACGGAACTGCTGCACGACCGCATTGTCCTGGAAGCCAAACGAAATCTGGCCTTCAGCCACAAGAGCGTAAAGGAAATCTGCTATGAGCTTGGTTTTGAGGATCCTGCCTATTTCAGCCGGTTTTTTAAAAACAACGCCGGCATCTCTCCCCAGGACTTCCGGGACATAATGTTCAAATAGTCCAAGTTAATAGCTGAATTGTCCTAGTAGATTGTTCCGTCTGCACTTAGTTTTGTGTATTGAATTGTTATATACCCGCTGACGTTGAACCGGAAATCATGCAAGGATGCTAAAAATGTTAACTGTGCTGTAAGTCTTCCCGTCACCCAATCAAGACAGGGGACCGGATGGGCGGGAAGCCCTCTGGTCAATGCCAGCGATAAAACAAATAAATACCAGCAGCCGTGAAAGCGCACTGCTTAAAAATAAGTGTGTTTTAAAGTTCGGGGAGGTGTTTGCCGGAAATGTAAGATGAATACAAGACCATTAGGCTGGCAAATAGGTAAAGAGTAACCAGTCAGGCGGCGAACATCTTCCCCTTACCTTATTACTGGCAAAAAGTACTGTTACCATGCGTAACTGTTGTAGGTTTAGGTAAAATGGCCGGAATAATCATGTTCCGGTTTTTTTATGATAAAAAAATCCGGCAGTATCGTCGATGCTGCCGGATTTTACTGTTTACTGCGTATACGGGAAGATTACCAGTCTTTCTCCACAGGTACCGGTTGCCCTTTCATTTTCCTGGCTTTGTCCTGCAGTTTCTTTTCTTCCTGGGACAATGCCTGTAACAGCCTTTCTGCTTCCTGTTTGTTCATTTTGCTGGGCTGTGGTTCCGGTTTCTGCTGTTCCTGCTGGTCTTTGTCTTTGTTCTGGTCTTTGTTTTTGTCTTTGTCTTTGTCCTGCTGGTCTTTATTCTGATCTTTTTTGTCGTTATCCTGCTGGTCCTTGTTCTGGTCTTTATGCTGATCTTTGTTCTTGTCCTTGTTCTTGTCTTTGTTTTTATCCTTGTTGTCTTTATTGTCCTTGTTGTCCTGCTGTTGTTTTTTCAGCATCGCCTGCGCGTAGGCGAGGTTGTAGCGGGCATCTTCATCGGCCGGGTTGATTTTCAGTGCCTGCTTGTAGGACTTGATGCTCTCTTCCCACTTTTTGGCTTCCATAAAAGTGTTGCCGATGTTGTAATCCGCTTCCGCTTTCATCCGGCTGTTGTCGGCTGTTTTCAGGCTGTTGGCATATTGGGTGCGGGCGTCGTCAAATCTTTTCTGCTGATAGAGGGAATTGCCCAGGTTATAACTGCCTACGGCTGATTGGGCATTTTGCTCCAGGGCTTTCTTATAGTTGGCCTCTGCGTCGCTGAACAGCTGCTTCTGATACAGTTCATTGCCTTTTCGGATAAACTTATTGGTGCCGTTCTGCGCCAGCGCGGTAACGCCGGTAAGCAGCAATGCAGCCATAAAGCAACCCTGTTTTATAAAAGTAATGTTCATGATCTGTTGAAATTAGGCTACGGCCGTTTCCCGGGGCTCGCGTGGCAGGCGCACTTCCGGTATGAAAAATTCAATCAGCAGTAACGCCAGGCAGATGCCCAGGAAATATTGGAAATAGCTGTTATAGTCTGTGAATACATTTTCGCCGAATTCTTTCTGCTCCATGCTGTCGATCTTGCTGACCAGCGAATTCACCACATCGTCCGTATTGTTGTCCAGGTGTTGATAGATACCTTTTCCTGCAGCGGCGATTCCTTTGAGCTCATTTTCGTTGAGTTTGGAAATCACGGTATTACCTTCCCGGTCTTTTTTATAGCTGCCTGTTTCCGGGTCGGGAAGCGGGGAGCCGGCTACAGAACCGATACCGATGGTATTGGTAACCACGCCGTTATCGAAAGCGGTCCTGGTTTTTTGCAGCGCGGTTTCGTCATGGTCTTCCCCATCGGAGATGACTACCAGTGCTTTGTGTTTACGTTCTTTTTTGTTGAAAGCGTCGTCGGCCACCTGGATGGCCTGTCCGATAGCGGTGCCCTGTGTGGGGATCATCTCCGGGGAGACGGTGCTCAGGTACATTTTAGCGGCGGAATAATCGATGGTAAGCGGCATCTGCAGGTAAGCATTGCCGGCAAACACCACGAGGCCTACGCGATCGTTGTTCAGCTTGTCCATTAGTTTGCTGATGAGTTGTTTGGCGCGGGTGAGCCTGTCGGGCTGGATGTCGTTGGCCAGCATACTTTTACTCACATCGAGCGCTATCACCACATCTACGCCCTTCCGGGTGATTTTCTCCATGCGGCTGCCTTTCTGGAGGTTGGCAAGTCCCAGCACACCGAAGAAAAAGGCCAGGAAAATCAGGAGAAACTTGAATACAAACAGTTTACGGGAATAGCCGGCAAACAGTTTTTCCACGAGGGCCGGATCACCTATACGGCGTATGGAGCGGCGTTTCCACCAGGATACTCCCAGGAAAGCCAGCTGCAATACCAGTAACAACGTCAGTGCCCACAAATATTCACTATGCTGAAAACGTAACATATGCAGTTTTAAGATCGCTTGCGGTTGGCAAGATCTCAAAAATAATTTTTTTGTCACGTATTACAAGAGCGGGAACAGGGCATTTTAATATTTTAACATTTTAGTATTTAGTTATTTGATTTACGGATTTTGGGATTTTGGAATTTAAAACGCAGTGGAGAGCCTGCTACAGGACGCCGGGACCTGGCATCAGGTATCCGGGCGTAATCTTCGCAGTATTTTTAAATTCCAAAATTCCAAAATTCCAAAATCCGTAAATCCAATAACCCAATAACCCAATAAACAAATAATAAAATACCCTAATAACTACATTTCTCCTTTGAAATAGCCGGCTTCGGTGAGGATATTACGGAGAATAGCCATCCGGTTTTTGACCATGTCAAAGTTGGGATCTTCTGTTTCAATGTTCAGGACAAAGAAGGAGGGGTGTCTGTTTTCTTCCACCCAGCCTACGATCCAGCCAATTTGTTTAGCGCCGGCGGTGCCCCAGCCGGTTTTATAGGAAAGCTCGTATTTTGGGGTTTTTTCCATCAGCATCACGTCGCGCACTGTTTGCATATTGGTTTTGGCGAAGGGCAACTGATCGAAATACAGTTTTTTGACAAAACCCAGCTCTTCGTCTGCGGAGATCTGCAGGGAGTTGTCGAGCCAGAAAGTATCCACACGGCTCATTTTCATGTTGCCGTATTTAACGGAGTCCAGCCATAGCTGCATATTGGTTTTGCCGATGCGGCGTGCCACTTCCTGGAAATAGGGAACGGCAGATACTTTAAACGCCTGCTGCATGCTCAGGTCCTGGTTCCATGCCGGGTATTTGCGGGTAACACCATCCCAGGGGATTACCATGCCGGTATCGGTGATTACACCGGTCTGCAGGCCCACCAGCGAGTTAAAGATCTTGAAGGTGGAAGCCGGCAGGAAACGTTCTTTGGCGCGGTCCAGGTTATACACTTTGAAGGTGCCCTGTGCGTTGTTGAATAGCATAAAAGTGCCTTCCACCTTGTACTCGGTGAAATATTTCTCCCAGCCTTTTTCTTCCTTAACGTTGTTCGGTGCGCAGGCGGCCATGAAAAGGCACAGTGCTGATAACATCCAGCCAAATCGTTTCATCAGTATCATGATTTAGTAAATAGTCAGGTGCGAAATTACGGATCCAATTACGAATTACGAATTACGAATTACGAATGGAGGGCTCCCTTACAGGTCGGTTACTTAATAACCTTTCCAAAAGGGAGCCCTCCATTCGTAATTCGTAATCCGTAATCCGTAATTATTTAATCACGCCCAGTTCCTTACCTATTTTGGTGAAGGCGGCTATAGCTTTATCGAGATGGGCCTGTTCGTGGGCGGCGCTGAGCTGTACACGGATACGGGCCTGGCCTTTGGGCACTACCGGGAAGAAAAAGCCGATCACGTAGATGCCTTCTGCCAGCAGTTTTTCCGCCATTTGCTGGCTCAGTACGGCGTCGTACAGCATAACCGGCACAATCGGGTGGTCGCCGGGTTTGATATCGAAGCCGGCTTCGGTCATTTTCGTGCGGAAATAGCGGGTGTTGTATTCCAGTTTGTCGCGCAGCTCAGTGGTTTCGCTCAGCATGTCGAGAACGGCGATGGAAGCGCCTACGATGCTGGGAGCCACGGAGTTGGAGAACAGGTAAGGACGGCTGCGCTGACGCAGGATATCGATCACTTCTTTCGGGCCGCTGGTGAAGCCGCCGGAAGCGCCGCCGAGCGCTTTGCCCAGCGTACCGGTGATGATGTCTACCCGGCCCATGACGTTGCGGTATTCGTGGGTGCCACGGCCTGTTTTGCCAAGGAAACCGGAAGAGTGGCTTTCGTCGGACATTACGATGGCGTCGTATTTATCCGCCAGGTCGCAGATCTTGTCCAGCTGGGCAATCGTACCGTCCATGCTGAAGGAGCCGTCTGTTACGATAATACGGCTGCGGCAGTCCTGGGCCTCTTTCAGTTTGGCTTCCAGGTCAGCCATGTCGTTATGTTCATAACGGAAACGTTTGGCTTTGCACAAACGCACCCCGTCGATGATGGAAGCATGGTTCAGGGCATCGGAGATGATGGCGTCCTGTTCGCCGAACAGTGGCTCGAACACGCCACCGTTGGCGTCGAAGGCGGCTACGTACAGGATGGTGTCTTCCGTGCCAAGGAATTTGGAGATTTTTTCTTCCAGTTCCCGGTGAATGTCCTGGGTGCCGCAGATAAAGCGGACGCTGCTCATACCGTAGCCATGGGTGTCGATGGCATCTTTGGCCGCTTTCACCACAGCCGGATGAGAAGACAGTCCCAGATAGTTATTGGCGCAAAAATTTATGACCGTCTTACCGCCAACCTGTATTTCAGCTCCCTGCTCAGATGTAATGATACGCTCTCTCTTATACAGACCGGCTTTGTTGATTTCCTCCAGTTCTTCCCGTAAGCGGGACGTAAACTTCTTATTCATAGTAAGTACAATATTTAATTATAACGCTTTTGCAAAGTTATAGGCAATAAAAGTATTACGAATCTCTGTCGCATCCACAGTTAACGGCGCGGAGGGTAAAAAGTTTGACCAAGGTGTAACATTTAACGGCAGCACTCCGTCATAATACTATCACGATTAAAGATGCCATGTAGTGGAAAACTGTGAATTTGACCTGAGAAAGAGAGATACAAAAATAATGTGCTGGATAATGGGTTGATGATCAGTTTTATATAAACTGTTCCTGCTGTGCAAACCGGAAAAAAGCGGTGTAAGCTGATGATTTAGGTGTGGGTAGGCGGATGGTGACCATGATAGGTATTAAAGTAAAAGTCGGAACTTAGCACTAAAATCCCGCACCACCGGAATGACGGAAAAGGAGTACAATAAATGTGTGGATCTGTATTCGGACAATATATTCCGCTTTATTATCAAAAACCTGGACCACGCGGAAGATGCCAGGGACGTAGTACAGAACGCATTCGAAATATTGTGGAAGCACTGCCAGGACGTGCCTTTTGAAAAGGCAAAATCGTACCTGTTTACAGTGGCGTACCATAATATGATCGATCATGTACGTAAGACAAAGCGGGTGACACTGGTAGACGAGTTCAAGGACGAGATGAAAGTGGCGGACCATAAGATCAACAATGCCAAAGAGGTGATTGCCAGGGCGTTGGCTAATCTGAGTGAGGTGCAGCGGTCACTGGTGCTGCTGAAAGATTATGAAGGTTACAGCTATGAGGAAATAGGCGAAATCATGCAGCTCAACCCCTCCCAGGTAAAGGTTTACCTCCATCGGGCCAGGATACATTTAAAAAATTATCTGGTAAAGATGGAAAACGTGATATAAATATTTATAATTGTTAATAAGTTAATAATAAATAATTTTTGGCTGTAGAGATCGACATATCGAATTACGAATCTTACCTGCTCAGTTATGTGGATAACGAACTGGACGACGCGGAACAAGCCGCGCTGGAACAGTTCCTGCAACAACATCCTCATATACGGGCCGAGTTGGAGCTGCTGAAAGGTGCCTGCGTGGTACCGGACGAACAGGTCGTATTTGATCAGAAGGCAGCCTTGTACCGTCATACGCCCGCCGCCGCCACTGAAGCCTATGAATCGATGATGCTGAGCTATGTGGACGGAGAACTGCCTGCTGAAGACACTGTCCGCCTGAAATCCTGGCTTCGGGAACATCCCGAAGCGCAAAAGGAGATGGCGCTGCTGCAGGTGGTGAAACTGGAGCCGGATACCACTGTGGTATTCGCCAACAAGGCCAGCCTGTACCGCACTTCCCGTAAAACCGTCAGAATGGCGGCTTACTGGTGGGGAGCTACCGCCGCCGCGGTACTGACAGGGTTGCTGATCTGGCTGTTGCCCGCGGGTGACCGTCATAACAGTCAGCCCATAGCCGGTACGGTGACGAAGGAAGCAATGACCCCACAGGCCGGTCAACCGGAAACGGCTGCTGTTCCCGCTCCGGCCCCGGAAAAAACGGAAACGCCGGCAGCCCCCTACGCGGAAGCTGCCCGCCCGGAAGCAGCGCATATGCCGGCCAGCCGCACCGCCTCTTCCCGCAAAAAGGAAACAGCCCGGGCTAAAGTTATCCCCACCACACCCGCCCCTCAACAACCGCAAAATAATAACGCAGTAGCCTCAGCGGCCGCAACCGCCGATGCACCGGTAATTTCCGCCCTGCCTTCTCCGCGCAACACTTCGGACGAAGTGGTGGAAAAACACCTGCAGCAGAATACAACGCTGGCAGCAGCCGCTCCGGCAGATAATACCCCTGCTGCGGGGCACGCTAAGGAAGCCGTTATTGCAGCCAACATGCCGGCCATGCCAGCCAAGGCGCCCGCCCCCGTGGCTGCCGCTCCGGCTCCTGCCGCTGTGAAAGGGGAGCTGATCCTGTCTGTCAGCGGAAGTGACAGCCGCATCCTGGACAAGGTCACCAACGTTGCTAAATTTTTCTCCCGTAAAAGGAATAAATAATTATGAAGCATAAAGTTTTACTCTGTTTTATATTGGTATTGTGTATAGGATGGGCGCAGGGGCAAAACGTTGACACCAGCCATCAGGCCAATGTGGCTGCAGCACCTGCGGCAGCTCCGGTTCCGGACACTTTCTGGATAAAGGGGCTGATCCTGATCAAAGGAAAGAACGAAAAAGGACGCAATACCTACAAAGTATACAGCGATACCGCCTATGCAAGGGCCCGGCTGAAGAAAAACCTGCACACCAGGTGGTTTGTCTTCGATATAGGATTTAATAATTACATCGACAGAAGCGAATACGGCGGCGCCAGCTATATCGCTTATTATCCCAATACGAGCGGCTTCTATAACGGCGCTATGCCCGCCGCCAAGGCGTATGATTACTCCGCGGTCGGACTCTCCACTTTTGCGCCAAGGGAAGGCAGCGAGCCACTAACACCGGCGGAATTTAAACTTGTTACCGGAAAATCGATCAATTTTAATATCTGGTTGTTTCAACAAAGGCTTAATATAACAAAACACAAACTTAACTTGTTATATGCTTTGGGATTGGAAATGAATAATTTCAGGTATGCCCGGAATATCACTTACCAGCCGGGTTATGCCACGAGAATAATCAGGGATACAGTAGAGTTTTCAAAAAACAAGCTGTTTGCTGAATATATCTCCATCCCGGTGATGCTGAACTTTAATTCTAACCCGGCCCGCCCGAATCGCGCGTTTCAGGCGAGCTTTGGTGTCTCTGGTGGTTATCTGATCAAATCCAGAACCAAACAGATCAGTGAGGAGAGAGGAAAAGTGAGGAAGACCGATGATTTCAACCTTAACAAATGGCGTTTCGGACTTACCAGCGAATTGGGTTATGGCCCGGTGAAGCTGTACGGTAACTTCGCCCTTACGCCTTTGCATGATTACGGTTTGCAGCAGTATCCGTTTTCTGTTGGGTTGCGGTTAAACGGTTTCTAAATTTTTTGACCTGACCAAAATTCTATCTATGCGTTCTTTTGTCGCCCTGCTGGCGTGCATTGGTTGTATTGCGTGGGTGCATTCCTGTGATAAACGTCTACTAGGTGTGAATGTATCGGGAGTCTCTGGTGCCGACCGGCAGCTCCCCGTAGATGTACCTTCTTTCAGCAACATTCCTGTAGTTGCTCCGCAAAAAGTAGTGACCGCTTCGGTAAAACGAATGACCACCGTTCATAAACCAGCCGCACGGCCAACAACAGCCAGGAAGCACTATACTGCTGTCGTTCAGGCGGATTCTATGTGGAACAGCCTCGTGCTGGGAAAACGTGCCGCCTTCTTAATGAACAACTTAACTCCCTAATAATCAATAAATAAATAGATTTATTGTCTTGTTGCCCCTGCCGGTTTTCAATCGGTTGAAGCTTGTCTTGTGTTACCACTCATAGAATTATCCGCTGCTAAACTGCCGTAATTTTTCCCCTTCCGTTATATTTGGAGACTATTTTCAAACCAACCTAACAGATTTCTATGAAACTGCGTAAACTCGCTGTATCGCTGTTGCTGTTTGCAGGAAGCCTGCCAACAGCCTTCGCTCAGGGCAAATTTCAGTGGAAAGAAGCTACTTCCGGCGGTTATTCCTACCGGTATGTAACGGACGACCCCATGAAAGCCCGCTTCTATACGCTGAAAAACGGGCTGACCGTTATTTTGAGCGTCAATAAAAAAGAACCCAGAATCCAGACCCTGATTGGTACCCGCGCCGGTAGCAACAACGACCCGAAAGATCATACCGGCCTGGCCCACTACCTGGAACACCTGCTCTTTAAAGGTACCCAACAGTATGGTTCGCTCGACTGGGCCAAGGAAAAGCCCTATATCGACCAGATCGAGAACCTGTACGACAAATACAATAAAACAACAGACCCCGCCGCCCGTAAAACAGTGTATCACCAGATAGACAGCGTATCCGGCATCGCTGCTAAATATGCGATCGCCAACGAATACGATAAGATGATGACCGGCATGGGCGCTCAGGGCACCAACGCACATACCTGGGTGGAAGAAACCATCTATGAAGAAGACATCCCTTCCAATGCTATTGATAAATACCTGACCGTACAGGCGGAAAGATTCCGTACTCCCGTATTCCGCCTCTTCCACACAGAGCTGGAGGCAGTATACGAGGAGAAAAACCGCGGCCTGGACAACGACGGCCGCAAGATATACGAAACCATGCTGGCGGCCCTGTTCCCTACGCATAACTACGGCCAGCAATCTACCATCGGTACGGTAGAACACCTGAAGAACCCCAACCTGAAGGTTATCCGCGATTTCTACAATACCTGGTATGTGCCCAACAATATGGCCATCGTAATGGCGGGCGACTTTGATCCGGATTATGTGATCAAAACCATCGATCAGCAGTTCGGTTACATGAAAGCTAAACCTGTAAAAGAATATAAACCCGCTCCGGAAGCACCTTTCAAAGCACCTGTGGTGAAAGAAGTGTTTGGCCCCGACGCTGAAAGCATTAATCTGGCTTTCCGTGTGCCCGGCGCACTCGACACCCGGTCCAGCCTGATCCTCGGCGTACTCTCCAGCATTCTGCAGAACGGTAAAGCCGGCCTGCTGGACCTGAACCTCAACAAACAGCAAAAAGTCCTGAACGCCGGCGCACAGGTGCTGGCACTGAAAGACTACTCCGTACTGATGCTGTCCGGTACAGCCAAACAAGGCCAGAGCCTGGATGACGTGAAAAACCTCCTCCTGGGGCAACTGGACATCCTGAAGAAAGGAACGTTTGACGAGTCACTGGTAAAAGCGATCGTCAACAACTTCAAACTGGCTGAACTGCAAGGACTGGAAAGCAACAACAACCGCGCGACTTCCATCATGGACGCTTTCATCAAAAGTCGTGGCGCCAACTGGGCACTTGATGTGTCTTACGTGGACGACATGGGCAAAGTCACTAAAAAGCAGATCGTAGACTACGCCAATAAATATCTCGCTGACAACTATGTAGCGGTGTACAAACGCAAAGGCGAGGATAAAAACATTGAGAAAGTAGAGAAACCAGCTATCACCCCGGTGGAAGTGAACCGTGAAGCACAATCCGCTTTCCTGCAGAAAGTGGCGACCATCCCGGCTACCCCGGTGAAACCGCAATGGCTGGATTACGAAAAAGATATCCAGACTGCTCCGGTAGGCAATACCAACATGATGTACGTGCAGAACAAGGATAATGGCCTGTTCCGTCTGTACTATCATTTCGACATGGGCTCCTGGAATAACAAGAAACTGCCGCTGGCGGCACAGTACCTGCAATTCCTCGGGACAGACAAGTACACTTCCGAACAGATCAGCAAGGAGTTTTACAATATCGCGTGCAACTTCAGCGTAGCCACTTCCACAGACAATACCACCATCACCATTACCGGGTTACAGGAAAATTTCGACAAAGCGGTTTCCCTGTTCGAACACATACTGACAAACTGTAAGCCTAACGAAGAAGCGCTGGCCGCACTGAAAGGCAGGTTGCAGAAATCCCGCGCGGATGCCAAACTGAACAAGTCTGCCATCATGAAAGGGGTGATCAATTACGCCATGTATGGCGCCAACAATCCGTTCAACAATCAGCTGAGCCAGGCAGATCTCGATGGCGTTACCGCTACGGAGCTGACAAATCTGCTGCATGAACTGCCTTCCTACAAACACACCATCATTTACTACGGCCCTCAACCGCTGGCTACTGCCGCTGCTGATGTGCAGAAACTGCATACGCTGCCTGCCAGCTTTAAGGAAGCGCCCGCTGCTGTGAAGTTCAGCAAAACCACGCAGTCAGCCAACCAGGTACTGTTTGCCGATTACGATATGGTGCAGACAGAAGTTAACTGGGTAGGCAATGAATCGGTGTATGACCCTGCCAATACCGGTATCATTACCCTGTTCAATAACTACTTTGGCGGCGGTATGGGTTCTATCGTATTCCAGACTATCCGCGAATCTAAAGCGCTGGCTTACTCTACCTACGCTATGTTTGTTTCTCCGGATAAAAAAGGAGAGCGTTATTCCCAGATAGCTTATGTAGGCAGCCAGGCAGATAAAATGAATGAGGCTATCAAGGGAATGAATGATCTGCTGAACGATATTCCCCGTTCAGATAAACTGCTGGAAACCGCCAAGGAGTCTATGAAGCAGGATATAGAAACAGAACGCATCACCAATGATGGCATCATCTTCAGCTATCTGGCTGCGCAGAAACTGGGCCTTAGCACAGACATCCGCAAACAGGTGTATGAGTCGATTGATAAAATGAATTTCGATGATGTGAAGAAATTCCACGATACCAACATCGCCCACAAACCTTACACATACTGTGTGGTGGCTTCCGGAAAGAAAGTCAGCATGGACGATCTGAAAAAAATCGGTGAGGTGAAAACACTTTCTCTCGAAGACATTTTTGGTTATTAATATTACATAGAAGGAATACCAGCGCAGCATACAGCCTGTTTGTATGCTGCGCTTTTTTTATTTTACTGCAATAAATAATTATCCTGTGGCGTTATCAGGATTATTTAATCGCCCTATGAAAATGTATCGAATTTACGGATACGCAGTGCTACTGTTGCTGATGCCGTTGTCCGGGTTTGTTGGGAGCAGCGCTGATCTGTACAGTGTACGGCTGACTCCCGGCAATATCAATCCGGACAAGATTTTCCTCCTGGTAGACAAAAGTGATTACCGGATGTATCTGTATGAAGATGTAACATTGCGCAAAATTTACAAAGTGGTTTTTGGCAACAAAGACCAGGGAGACAAGCTGGTGGAAGGCGATCGCAAAACACCGGAAGGAACCTTCCGTATTCAGACCAAACGCATGGACAATCGATGGAGCCGTTTTATGTTGCTGGATTACCCGAATGAAGATTCGAAACAGAAATTTTTTCAGCGGCAAAGCGACGGCAGCTTGTCGCAGGGAGCAAGTATGGGCGGCGGTATCGGGATACACGGTGTGGAATATGGTGCCGGTATCCGCGACAATTACGTGGACAGCCGCATCAACTGGACGCTGGGCTGTGTGAGCATGAAAAACGGGGACGTGAACGAATTATATGAAATTGTTAAAGTAGGCACACCGGTGGTGATACGCCGATAAAAAGGAAAGGTTTTTGTGGAGACAGCAGGTGTTTTCCAATGGCAGCACAAGTAAGTAACTTTATACTGCAACCATTGTGTACGGCATCTAGTGGTACAGGTTCAATACTGTACCATGACTCCAATATATACGGCGGGTCAGATCCTGTGAAGAGCGCGCTCCACTCGGATGGTGCGCGCTTTTTTATTGTGCCATAAATTCCTTTACCAGCTGTTTCCATACGGAGCCGTCTTTCTGGCAGAAGGACTGATGCCCGGCGTCTTTAAAAATATGCAGTTGTTTTTGCGGAGTGGCCAGTTGGCGGAATACGCGCTGTGTTTCATCGGGTGTAACCCTGATGTCCTGCTGGCCCCAGCAGTAGAGTACCGGCACCTTTATCCGGCGGGCATAGTCCTGCGGGTTATGATCAAAGCCCCAGAAACCCAGTTCCAGGCCGCCCCAGAAGGTAAGCAGCTGGGAGAACGGCGTAGCCGGCAGGTGTACGGCCCGCATGCGGCTTTTCACCGCATCTAGGAGGGTGGCGAATGGGGATTCGAGGATAATTTTCTGCGGTGTGAGGTGATATTCCGGCACTGCTTTCATGATGGCAGCCGCGCCCATGCTCATGCCCCAGAGAGCGATAGGCTTGTCGCAACGGGACCTTGCGTAGTCCCATGCCAGCTTCACATCTTCTGCTTCTTTATAGCCGATGGTGCAGGTGGTGCCGTCACTGTTGCCATGGGCCCGGAAGTCTACCAGGAAAGTATTGTATCCCAGCTGGCGGAACCAGTAAGCTTCCGGCAGGTGCGAGCCTTTATTGCCGCCATAGCCGTGGAAAAGGAGGACGGTGCCTTTGGGCTTTGGTACCGGCATCCACCAGCCTTCGAGATGTAATCCGTTGGCAGTGAGCAGCAGCACGGTATCGTACGGGATGTTGGGCTTTGCGCTGGTAATGGATTTGGAGAGCCGCACGCCGAAGAAGATCATGTTGAGTTTTTCCCCGATGTTCATTTCCTCCGGCCGCTTGTTCCGGTGGCGGTTATTTTCTGAGAAGTGGGTGAATTTATAGGCATGGAAAGCCACAATGCAGTTGAACACCAGCACGAAGAACAGCAGGGTATAAAGGGCTCTTTTGAAGAAACGCCGCATGGGATTTACGGATTTGTGATTTTTTGATTTTGATATTTAAAATGCAGCGAAGATCATACAATATCATGTGATCTCCGCTGCATTTTAAATAACCAAATATCAAAATCAAAAAATCCGTAAATGATTTACAGCTTGCCTTTCTTGATTTCATCTACCACAGCCGGATCGAGGAGGGTAGAGGTATCGCCGAGGTTGTCGAGGTCGTTTTCCGCGATTTTGCGCAGGATGCGACGCATGATCTTACCGGAGCGTGTTTTGGGCAGGCCGCTTACAAACTGGATTTTATCCGGTTTGGCGATGGGGCCGATAATGCGGGAAACGGTTTGAGCGATATCTTTTTTGGTCAGTTCCGGTTCATGTGACATTCTTTCCATGATCACATAAGCATAGATGCCCTGTCCTTTGATATCATGCGGATAACCTACTATGGCGCTTTCGATGACGCCGGCGTGCATATTGATCGCATTTTCCACTTCAGCGGTGCCGATACGGTGGCCGCTTACGTTGAGTACGTCGTCCACGCGGCCGGTGATGCGGTAGTAGCCGTCTTCGTCGCGTTGACAGCCGTCGCCGGTGAAGTACAGGTTCTCGTAAGTGGAGAAGTATGTTTTGCGAAAGCGTTCATGATCGCCGTAGGTAGTACGGAGCATGCCGGGCCACGGGAATTTGATGCAGAGGTTACCATTAACGCCGTTGCCTTTTATTTCCTGGCCGTTTTCGTCTACCAGGATAGGTTGTACGCCTGGCAGCGGTAGGGTGGCGAAGCCTGGTTTCTCTTTGGTGATGCCGGCGATGGGGGTGATCATGATACCGCCGGTTTCTGTCTGCCACCAGGTGTCTACGATGGGGCAGCGGCCTTTACCGATATTGTCTTTAAACCAGTGCCATGCTTCTTCGTTGATCGGTTCACCGACGGAACCCAGCTTTTTGAGCGAGCTGAGGTCTTTGTGGTTGACAGGGCCGAGGCCATAGCCCATCAGGCTGCGGATGGCGGTGGGGGCGGTATACAGGGTGTCAACACGGAATTTGTCGACGATTTCCCAGAGGCGGCCGGCATCCGGGTAGGTGGGCACACCTTCAAACATGAGGGTGGTGGCGCCGGCGCTGAGGGGGCCGTATACGATATAGCTGTGACCAGTGATCCAGCCGATGTCGGCAGTACAGAAAAATACTTCGCCGGGCTGGTACTGGAAGGTGTTCACGAAAGAGTAGTTGGCATATACCATGTAGCCGCCGCAGGTGTGTACTACACCTTTGGGTTTGCCGGTAGAGCCGGAAGTGTACAGGATGAAGAGCATGTCTTCCGCGTCCATTTCTTCCGCCGCGCAGGGAGGGTTGCCCATGGTTTCCACCTGTTTGATTTCATCTTCCCACCATACGTCTCTTCCTTTGAGCATGCTCACCGGAGTGCGGGTACGGGTGCATACGATCACTTTTTTTACCGTGGGACAGGCCATGAGGGCGTCGTCGATCACGGACTTCAGGGGGATGTCTTTATTGCCGCGGTAAGCGCCGTCGCAGGTGATGACGAGGCTGGCTTGTGCGTCCTGGATCCTGTCGGCGATGGACTGGGCGCTGAAACCGCCGAACACCACGGAGTGGACGGCGCCAATGCGGGCGCAGGCCAGTACAGCGATCGCCAGTTCAGGGATCATACCCATATAAATACAAACACGGTCGCCTTTTTTAACGCCGTTGTTTTTCAGTACGTTGGCGAACTGGCATACTTTGTTGAACAAGTCACGATAGGTGATGATGCGATGGCGTTCTTCCGGGTCGTTGGGTTCCCAGATAATGGCCGGGGAGTTGCCGAGGGTGCCGAGGTGGCGGTCCAGACAGTTCTCGGTAATATTCATTTTAGCACCGGAGAACCATTTGATTTCAGGGTCCTTGAAGTTCCAGTCCAGTACTTTGTCCCACTTGCGGCGCCACAGGAAGTGGTCTGCCACATTGGCCCAGAAGCCTTCCGGGTCTATTACACTCTGCTGATAAGCCTGTTGATAATCTTCTATAGTCTTGATCTGGTAAGGGTACGACATAGCACCATGAATGTTTATTGGTTAAGTAGATTTTTTCCTAACGGGCTTTAAATTTAAGAAAAACCCGACGGTATGCTAGAAAAAATCTAAAAAATCATATTAAAACCAGATTATTTTTCAAAATGGGTTGGAAGAAAGGCCATGGTAAAAGCACCTTTAGGGCACAGCAATAGCCATTGCCCGCGGGGGCAGACTGGTAAAGGGATGCCGCTAAAGGTGCTGAAAGAAGGACAGGTTGGCAAGGCAGGGCGCCGGAAGGCCTGTAGCAGGCTGTTTACCTGGGGGTACGATACTTGATCGCCGATTTCCAGAAGGTATTGTACACTTCATCCATGATTTCCACAATGCGTTTTTTCTCCGCACTGCTCAGAAAGGCGCTCTGCCTGGAGGTTTCAGCGTTGCCGCGTCCTTCTTTGGCGCGCATTTTCCGGTAGAAGGTGGGCGTGCTCCAGTTACAGTCCTGACATACCCTTTCCCGGAAGAGGGCAGCCATGCCCGAAAACTTTTCATGAATGGAAAATAAGAGGTTGGGTGACTCCTTACTCATAACAACAATCTTTTATGATGAACAATGGAATCACAGTTATCCCGTACGGACGGTTGCAAAATGATATTAATTGTAGCTGTCAGTAAATAGGATTATAACTGTGAAAATTATCAGCATAAAATTACACTATTTGTTATATAAAATTCATGCCACCCTTTGTGGTATTGGTTTTGGGGCGATTGCCGGACAGATTTCCGATCAGTTTCAACGGATATTTATCATTATGATAATTGAGTGTTTACTGTACGATTTTTAAGATCATTTTATCCTGGTTTTACTCAAAATGATCGTGAAATAATTTTTTCAGCCTACGTATAGGCATAAAAGTTAGCGCATCGGATCATTATGCTACCTACCGTAATCATTTTATTATTTTTTAACGCGATTTGATAATTTTATTTACGAAATGAAAGATTAATTGTTATATTATACAATTATTTATAAAAAAGCATAAACGATGCAGTCGAGTTTGATACATATGGGCCAGCGATTAAAGCAGATACTGAAGCAGAAAAAAATCAAAATCATCGATTTTGCAAAAATGGCCGGCTTCACCAACCAGATCGCCCACTATCACTTGCGGAACGGGGATATGAAGCGGGTCAACCTGGAACGTTTCTGTGAAATTATCGGTATCACGCCGGATGAGTTTATCCGCTGGAACGGCACAATGCAGCTGGCCAACGGGAAAAGTATACACCATGGAAACCGCCTTCAGCACCTGATTGCGGAGAAAGGGCTCAACAAGAGCAAACTGGCAGAGCGCCTCAATATGAGCAGGCGCACCATGTATAATGTTTTTGAAAAAGAGACTTTCTCACCGGATGAACTGGACCGGGTAGCCCGTGGACTGGATATGACCCCGGAAGCCTTTCTGAATCCCGGCACCACGCAGGAAACAAGGCAGACCGACAGCGAGGAAATGATGGTGCTGCGGGAGAAATATTATAAAATACTGGAAGAGCACAATCAACTGCTGAAGAACTATACAGCCCTCAAAGACGATGTGCTTAAAATGAAGAAAGAGCTGGCCACGCTCCGTAAAGGAAAAGCGAAGAGGGGGTAAGCCTCCTGTAACCAGCCGGTCATGTTATCCCCCATTGTGGTTATACCCGGGCAGCCGGAATTTCTACCTCCAGCGCTGCTGCTACTTCTTCCCAGTTGTGTACCCGCTCGTAATCTGTCAGATGAACATTATGCGGGGCTGTAAACAACAACTGCCTTCCCTTAAAATGCCGCAGGTTCTTGTCGTAGTCGTCAATCATGATGTCGGCATTCACAATGGTTTTAGAGCCGCAGAGCACAATATTGTGCCAGCTGATGAAGGGGAAATGTTCATGCAGCCATTCCAGTTTTTCGCGGAGTGACTGTGGAAATTCCATGGCCGCAGATACAATGAAGACTTCATATTTCTCCATCAGGGCCTTGATCACTTCCTGGCTGCCCGGCATCACCGGCGCCGTCCGGAAAAAGCCCGGCGTCAATAAAAATTTCCTTATCAGCCCGTCAGGCAGTATCTCCCCTTCAGGAACGCCGTGTAAGTCACGCGAATCCAGCTTAATGCCGTGCGATGTTTCGTAGTAATGAAGGTAATGACTGTATATGTCCGCCATTACGTTGTCCATGTCTATTGCTATTCTTGCCATATTTTGCGGTTTATTGCAAAGATATGCAAATAATTGCAGAATATTGCAGAATATTACATAATATTGCAGAAAATGGCAAGTATGCTGAAAGAGGAAAGACTTGATTATATATTAAAGAAGCTGCAAACAGATCAGAAGGTGTTACAGACGGAGCTGAGTACTGATCTGCAGGTGTCGGAAGATACGGTACGCCGGGACCTGGAAGCGCTGGCACAAAGCGGGCAGCTGATCAAAGTGCGGGGAGGCGCCATCCCCCATTCTCCCAATCCCTATTCCTTTAAAGAGCGGGTAGAGCGCCATGCGGCCGATAAACAGCTGATGGCCCGTAAAGCCCTCACCTTGCTGCACGACGGACAGACCGTGCTGATGGACGGCGGCACCTCTACGCTGGCGCTGGTGAAACTGTTGCCTCCCCAGCTGCGGCTGACCATCATTACCAACAGCGTACCTATCGTTACCCAGCTGATAGAGCACCCTACCATAGAAGTGATCTTTACCGGCGGGCGTATCGGTAAAAACTCACAAACAGCTACCGGTATGGATACTATCCGCGCGATGCAGAAGATCCGGGCCGACCTGGCCTTCGTAGGTATCTGCAGCCTGCATCCGGAAGCCGGCGTAACTGGCCTGGACCTTGAGGAAGCAGATGTAAAAAGTGTGATGATTGAAGCGGGCAATAAAATTGTTGCGCTGGCCACCAGTGATAAAATGGATACGGCAGAGCCGTTTAAAGTCTGCGACATTACGGGAATAGATGTGATCGTGACGGACAAACCGGAACTGCCTTTATTTAAGCCTTACCAGGACCTGGGCATACAGGTGATATAAACGTTAAACGGAAACCATACGCTGAAATCTACACAACGATGTTACAGGATTTATCGATACCGGTGATACATAAGAGAGGCGCCCGCATTGCGGTAAGCGCGTTGTTTTTTCTGACCGGATTGTGTTTTGCCAGCTGGGCATCACGCATCCCGGACATACAGCAATCCCTGCGCCTCAACGATGCGGGTCTGGGCAGCGTGCTGCTGGCACTGCCGGTAGGGTCGCTGATTTCCCTGCCGGTAGCAGGTATCCTCGTATCCCGTTTCGGCAGTAAGCAGGTGTTGATCATTGCCGCGGTGGCGTATGCCGCTATTCTGCCGGTACTGGGCCTGGCCAAAGCGCCCTGGGAACTGATCTCTTTCCTTGTGTTTTTCGGCTTCTGCGGCAACCTGGCCAATATTGCGGTCAACACGCAGGCGGTAGCGGTGGAAGCGATGTATGGCCGTTCTATCATGGCCTCTTTTCATGGGCTGTGGAGCGTGGCAGGGTTCACCGGCGCGGCTATTGGCGCGGCAATGAGCGGACTGCATATGCAGCCGGTGTATCATTTCCTGCTGATCACCGGTATTTCCTGGACGCTGGTGCTGCTCACGATGCGGCATATCGTACAGCAGGATAATAACGTACAGGCTAATCAGCCACTGTTTGTTAAGCCTGACCGCTTTTTGCTGACGCTGGGCATTATCGCTATGTGCTCCATGATATGCGAGGGTACTATGTTTGACTGGAGCGGGGTATATTTCCGCCGCGTAGTGAAAGTGGAGGAAGGGCTGGGGGGCGCCGGTTATGCCGCCTTTATGGGCACTATGGCCTCCGGCCGTTTTGTGGCTGACTGGATGATAACGCGATTGGGTACACGAAAAATGCTTATCATCAGCGGAACACTTACAGCCGCCGGGTTACTGGTAGCGGTAGCTTTCCCTTACCTGGTGAGCGCTACGCTGGGCTTCATGCTGGTAGGTGCCGGTGTTTCTGCGGTGGTGCCGCTGGTATACAGCGCTGCCGGCAAGTCCGCTGTTCTGTCGCCGGGAATGGCGCTGGCGGCGGTTTCCACTATTGGTTACCTGGGCTTCCTTTTTGGCCCGCCGCTGATTGGTTTTGTGGCGCAGGCTACCAGCCTCGCAGTGTCTTTTTCGCTCATCGCCGTTATGGGCGCTGCCATCGCTATTATGTCCACCCGTCTTAAACTATAACAACTTACGGTCTGTTAGGTCCCGTCATACAACGGAGGCCGCGGCTTCGCTGCCTTCAACGATAGCTGCTGGCACGCTTTTCCGGTTTCCGGGGCTTCGGCCCCGGGCTACGGCGCTTCCTGTATGGCGGTTGTGCTGAAAGACATTTCTTCTCCGCTGTAATCGATGATCAGCAGCCAGTTGCCTATTGCTGGCGCCACTTCAGGGATACGCAGCGCCGATAAGGCTTCCAGCAGTGGCCCTGGCTCGTGTTCAAAAGGAATATACCTCACATGTGATGCGGCGTCCTGCTGCTTCGGTAAAAATTTCAGGGCATTGATGGCGGTTTCCATCCGTAATATTTCCGGCAGGTAAAGCACCTGCAGGCGCCCCTGCGCTATTTGTTTTTCCAGGTAACCGGCAAAACCTTCAATTTCCCGTTTGAACTGAAGATCGGACTGCCGGCAGGCCTCCCAGAAAGCGGTGGCCAGCGGCATGAGCCGGTCGCCCAGCAGCAGACAGGTGTAGGGCAGCAACGTATAGATAGGCGTTATACGGTTCACACGGTACAGGGTGCAGTTGACCGACATGCCGCGCTGGAACACGACCGTCTCCAGCCGTTTTCTTTCCCGATCGGTGAGGTCATAGGATGCGAAGACCGCGTCCGGCTGTTGCCTGGCTTCCACGCAGCGCTCAGGAGAGGCGATGAGCGCGGCAAGTGCCTGCTGAAAGGAGAGGAGTGACATGGCTGTTTACTTATGATATTGATTCCATACTGCTTTGGCCCTGTTCAGTTCGCGGGTGATCCCGTCGAACTGCAGCAGGTGAAAGTACGATTCATGAAATTCGAAAGTGATGCCGCAGAGGTTGGGCACTAACGGTAACGTATACTCGAGAAGTTCCCATACAGCTTCCGGACAAGGCCCTGCGTGGGAGTCGGTATACATGCCAGCCATTTCATTGCCGCCGGCGATGTGTATTTCTATCACCTTGCCGAGGTCCAGCGCGGCGATGAAGCTGCGGGCATCAAACCCATGGTTCACCGCGTTCGTATATACGTTGTGGATATCGAGCAGCAGGCCACAGGCGGTATCTTTCGACAGTTCATTGAGGAAAGCCGTTTCGGAGAGTTCCTGTTCCGGCAGGTCAATGAAATACACGTTGTTTTCTACCAGGAAAGGCGCCCTGATGCTGCGGCTGATAGTGTTGATGCGGCTGTCGATCATGTCCAGCACTTCGTAGTCGTAGGGCACGGGAACGGCCATACCGGCGTTATGTTCCTGCTGATGCTCATCATGTACTTTCACGAAAGAGAGGTGGTCGCTGTGCCATACAAACGGGAAGCGCCGGTGCCATTCTTCCATTTTATGGAGATAAGCCATGTCGAAGATGCCGGCGCTGCCGAGGGAGTAGGAGATGTTATGGGCGGTGAGCGGATAGCGGGCGGCGAGTTTATGGAGCACGTTCATCCAGCTGTCTATTTCTTCAAAGCGGCCAGGGTGGCCGTTGCCCAGGTCTGTCCAGAACATGTCCGGAATAATTTCCACGTAATCGCAACAGGTAGCGGGGCTGTCGAGGTACAGTTCCAGGGAAGGATTGTACAATAAACCCACGCCCAGTTGAGGAATAGTTTTTTCATACAACCGGCTGCTGCGGCCGGTAAGCGTAGCAGGATACATGGCAGGGAATGTTTAAAAAGCCCCGCTCCGGGGAACGGGGCGGTGATACGTTAGTGGCCGATGACAGTACCTTTGATGGTCGCCATTTTGTCGAGGTCTACTTTCATAACATGTTCCAGTTGTTCCCGGATGTTGAAGTGGACGCCGGACAGGCAGGCCTGACAGCCACGGGGGTTAATTTTTGAAATTACCAGTTCCTGTAACCTGGCGATTTCGGCCATTTTCGTGCCTTTAGGCACGGTGAGGTTTACGTGGCCGTCTGTTCCATAGTGAACTTCTGCTGTACGCATGACATGTGGTTTTTGGGGTGATAAATGATAGATATAAAACGACAGATATAAACGAAAATGCTGCTCGATCGGTGCCGGTCACTTTTGGGGTATGTACTAACAGGACCAAAGGTAGGATATTCCGGGATGATAGCACAACGTATTTGTACGGAAAAAAAGCCGGCGTGTTTCTCCTGAAATCCGCCTCTGCCGTAGTATTTTATAAAACAATTATTGTATGTAAAAAAAGCATTCTATCATGTCGTCCGGAAAATTCTTTCATAAAAAATCAAATTTAATTCCATTATTAAATTTCAAATCACGTAACTTTGCACGATTTTTTTGGTCCCTCGTACGGCATTAAAATCAATGTGGTTTTTCATTTTCAATAGATTACAAAAATGCCAAAAGACTCATCTATCAAATCTGTCCTCATTATCGGTTCTGGTCCCATTATTATTGGTCAGGCTTGCGAATTTGACTATTCTGGTTCCCAGGCAGCACGTTCGTTGCGGGAAGAAGGAATTAAAGTGATTTTGATTAATTCCAACCCGGCTACCATCATGACGGATCCTATGATGGCCGATAAGGTTTATTTGCTCCCATTAACCGTGGAAAGCATTGAGCAGATTCTGGAAGAAAACCAGATTGATGCCGTATTACCTACCATGGGTGGTCAAACAGCGCTGAACCTTTGTAAAGAGGTAGATGAGCTGGGAGTTTGGGAGAAATTCAATGTTCGCCTGATAGGGGTAGACATTAAAGCGATTGACAAAGCGGAAGACCGCGAACAGTTCCGCCAGTGGATGATTAAGATCGGGGTTCCGGTGGCTCCTGCAAAAACGGCCAACTCCTTCCTGGAAGGTAAAGAGTTTGCACAGGAGATTGGATTCCCGCTGGTAATCCGTCCTTCCTTCACCCTCGGTGGTACCGGCGGCGGTTTCGTACACAGCAAGGATGAGCTGGACGAAGCGCTGGACCGTGGCCTGAAAGCTTCTCCTATCCACGAAGTACTGGTAGAGAAAGCGGTGCTGGGGTGGAAGGAATTCGAACTGGAACTGCTGCGTGACAAGAACGACAACGTAGTGATCATCTGTACGGTGGAAAACCTGGACCCGATGGGTATCCACACAGGCGACTCCATCACCGTGGCGCCTGCCATGACCCTGAGCGATACCGCTTTCCAGGACATGCGTAACAAAGCCATGATGATGATGCGCGACCTGGGTAACTTCGCCGGCGGTTGTAACGTACAGTTCTCCCTGAACCCGGAGAATGAAGAACTGATCGCAATTGAAATTAACCCGCGCGTAAGCCGCTCTTCTGCGCTGGCTTCCAAAGCGACCGGTTATCCGATTGCGAAAATCGCCGCCAAACTGGCGATCGGTTACACCCTCGATGAACTGGAAAACCAGATTACCAGAACTACTTCCGCTTTCTTTGAACCGGCGCTGGACTACGTTATCGTAAAAATGCCCCGCTGGAACTTCGATAAATTTAAAGGCGCGGACGACACGCTGGGCCTCCAGATGAAATCAGTAGGTGAAGTAATGGCTATCGGCCGCACCTTCCCTGAAGCCTTGCAGAAGGCCTGCCAGAGCCTCGAAAACGATGCGCTCGGCCTCGGCTACTACGGCAAGTCACTGATGAAGTCCGAACAACTCATCGAAAAACTGAAACGTCCGACCTGGGACCGCATCTTCCGTATTAAAGATGCCCTGATGGCCGGCGCTTCTGTAAAACATATCCACCAGCAGACTTACATCGACCGCTGGTTCCTCCACCAGATACAGGATATTGTTAACCTGGAAAAACAACTGGGCGAACATGACCTGGAGAGCGTTCCGGCTGATATGCTGGCCGACGCCAAGAAGATGGGCTTCTCCGATGCGCAGCTGGCTGTTATCTTCGGCAATTGTGAAGAAGAGGAAGTGTACGAAAAGAGAAAGGCCAACGGCATTGTACGTACCTACAAAATGGTAGATACCTGCTCCGCTGAGTTTGAAGCGAAAACGCCTTATTTCTACTCTACTTTCGACACTGAAAACGAAAGCAAGGTAACCGACCGTAAAAAAATCATCGTACTGGGCTCCGGTCCTAACAGGATTGGCCAGGGTATCGAGTTCGACTACTGCTGCACACACGGTTTGCAGGCGATCCAGGATTGCGGCTACGAAGCGATCATGGTGAACTGTAACCCTGAAACCGTGTCCACCGACTTCGACATGGCCGATAAGCTGTACTTCGAGCCGGTGTTCTGGGAGCACCTGTGGGAAATCATCGAGCTGGAAAAACCGGAAGGGGTGATCGTTCAGCTGGGTGGCCAGACAGCGCTGAAGCTGGCGAAACGCCTCGAAGAAAAAGGTATCAAAATCATCGGTACTTCTTTCGACAGCATGGATATAGCCGAAGACCGCGGCCGTTTCTCCGATATGCTGAAAGACCTGGGCATTCCTTATCCGAAATATGGTACCGCCTACAATACAGACGATGCGATCGAAGTAGCGAAAGAAGTGGGTTACCCGGTACTGGTCCGTCCGTCTTATGTACTGGGCGGCCAGCGGATGCGTATCGTGATCAACGAAGAAGAGCTGGAACAATCAGTGTTAAGCCTGCTGCGTCACCTGCCTGGTAATAAGATCCTGATCGACCACTTCCTGGACCGTTGCCAGGAGGCTGAAATCGACGGTATCTTTGATGGTACGGATTTCCACGTGATGGGCGTGATGGAGCACATTGAGCCTGCAGGTATCCACAGCGGCGACAGCCATGCGCTGCTGCCGGCCTTCAACCTTACTCCGATTGAAGTGACCACCATGGAATACTACGCGGAAAAAATTGCCCGCGCGCTGAACATCCGTGGCCTGATCAACATTCAGTTCGCGGTAAAAGACGGCCAGGTATATGTTATCGAAGCCAACCCACGCGCTTCCCGTACCACGCCGTTTATCGCCAAAGCTTACCAGGTGCCTTACCTCAACATCGCTACCAAAGTGATGATCGGAGATAAGAAACTGAAAGACTTCAAAATTGAGAAGAAACTGAGCGGCTTTGCTATCAAGGAACCCGTGTTCTCTTTCAATAAATTCCCGGGCGTGAACAAAGAACTGGGCCCTGAAATGAAGTCCACCGGTGAAGCGATCCGCTTTATCAAAGACCTGAGGGATCCTTACTTCCGTCAGTTGTATAAAGAGAAGAGCATGTACCTGTCTAAATAAACAGGTCGCAACATAAAAACAAAAGCCCGTCAATATTGTGTTGACGGGCTTTTTTGTTTTATCTTTTAAGTGTGACAGCTATAAAATAACAGAGCCTGATAAAGATCAGGCTCCTTCTTTTCCCTCAAAATAACCATTAAAGACACGACTATTGAATCTTGATACGACACAAATAGCGTGACCGGTAATGCATTTTACAAATAATATTATATTTAAAGAAGATGTTAACTAATCAATAACAGATTCGAGAAGTTAATATATTTATTATATTGATATTTAATTAATTAAACAATTACGATTTTGTTAACCTAAATTATCTTAACACATCCTGAATCAAAAATTACCTAGTTATCATATCTTTTTCGGATATGCTGTTTTTGCGTTTTTTGGACGGTTTGATTTCCGGATGTAAGAACATTAAAAGTTGACCCTTTTTTATGCAATTTGAATCATCCATGTTTGTTGCAGCATGTTGGAAACGTGCGCCCTTTCTGCGTTTAACGCCTCCGTTACTGGCCGGTATCTGTATACAGCTATCCTGCCCGCTTTCAGTACAGTACCTGTATATCCTTATCCTGTCTGCTTTTTCGGCGTTGTTGCTCATACGATGGCTACCGGTTGCATACCGTTATTATTATGCATGGGCGGCAGGCATCCCTGTTTTTATCCTGCTCTTTTGCAGCGGAGCGCTGTTGCCGGTTTCTGCCGGTATCCGGCAGGGCGACAGGTGTTTTTCCGCACCGCCGGACAGCCAGGTGTATTGGTTGGCCAGGGTGGCAGCGCCTTTGCAGGACAAACCCCGTTCCCGTAAAACGTTGCTGACGATCACTGCTACCTGCACGCAGGGGCGCTGGAAGGCGTCGGAAGGGCGTTTATTGGCCTATTTTAGCCGGGATAGTACTTCATCGGGTTTGGTGTACGGTGCGGTAGTATTGCTGGCTAAAAAGCCGGTTAAAATCACCGGCAGCGGCAACCCCGGCGGGTTCGATTACCAGCGGTACTGCGCCACGCAGCAATTGTATCACCAGGTATTTCTGAAAGCGGAAGACTACCGGCAGTTGCCACGCCCGCCACTGCGTGACTTCACCTTTTTCCTGCTGCGGGCCCGCGATTTTTGTCTCGGTCAGCTAAAGGCCCATATTGGCAAAGGCCCGGAGGCAGGTATGGCAGAAGCCTTGCTGATCGGTTACCGCCAGGACCTGGACCCTGAAGTCGTCACCGCCTACAGCAACACAGGTATTGTACATATCATCGCTATTTCAGGAATGCACCTGGCTTTGTTGTACGGCTCCCTGTTATGGTTGCTTCGCTGGCTGCCTTCCAGCCGCGCAGCAAACGTTATCCGGGCAGTGGTACTGCTGGCCGTGTTATGGGGCTTTGCCCTGCTGACAGGCGCGTCTGCATCAGTATTGCGGGCGGCGGTGATGTTCTCCGGTATCACAACCGGTAGTTTGTTACTGGGCAGAAAAGCCAGTACTTACAACATGCTGGCCGCCTCGGCTTTCGTGTTGCTGTGCTGTCAGCCCTGGCTGGCCGTTGATGCCGGCTTCCAGCTGTCGTACCTGGCGGTGCTGAGCATCCTGCTTTTTTATGATGCCATCTGCACATTATGGCCGCTTTCCTCCCGATGGGCCAGGGCGGTATGGCAACTGACGGCGCTTTCCCTTGCCGCGCAGGTGCTGACGCTGCCGGCATCCATCTACTACTTTCACCAGTTCCCCGTTTATTTTCTGCCGGCCAACCTGGTGGCGGTGCCGCTATCCACCGTTGTCATCTATGGTGAGGTCCTTTTGTTGCTGCTGACGCCTTTCACCACCCTGGCAGGATGGGCCGGAGCTGCCCTTTGGTGGCTGATTCATCTCATGAACACCGGTGTGGCCTGGTTGGGACAACTACCATTTGCCATGATAAAGAACCTGCAGTGGAGCTTATGGCAAACCGGCTGTTGTTACCTGCTGATGGCTGGTATCGCAGGATGGCTCTTATGGCAGTACCGCCGCGGCTACTGGCTGGCTTTGGCCGCCTTCTGGGCGATGGCGGCAAATCAGGCGCTACGCCATATAACTTCCCGGCAACAGCGGCAGCTGATCATTTATAACGTGCCCGCCTATACGGCAATGGATGTGATAGCGGAGGGAAAGGTGCAGTTCATCGGACATGACAGCATCTGGAAGACGCCGCCGGCCAAACAGTTGCTGGCCGCCCGGGCGGCCATGGGCGTGACGCCCGGTACGGTGGCCGGTTTACAGCACCGCGGCCGTTATCTGCGGCTAGGGCAGAAAACCGTAGCGGTACAGGACAGTACCCTGCCAGCATGGGCGCCGCTGCAGCCGTTGCAGGTCGACTATCTTTTGCTGAACGGACCCTTAAAAATGAACATGGCCAGGGTACAGGCATGGTACAAAGCAGATACCGTTATTTTCGGCGCAGGCTGTCCGCCTTACCGCATCCGGCGCTGGATGGCCGAATGCGACACTGCCGGCATACCTTTTCACAGTATCCCGGAGAAAGGCGCATTCATTATTTCGTTCTGACCTCCGCCGGTTTACAGGCGCTCAATTAATATTTTTTGCCGTCTGACGCCACTCCCGGAGCCTTTCCCCGGTATTCCACAAGGGCAGGAAATGGAAAAGTGATCGTTACGTGTTAACTTTGCGCAACTTTTCGGTTCCGGACCAGGGGCCAATGTTATTAAAATTTCTAATGTTTTCCATTCATGCAAAAGCAAATTAAATCAGCGCTGATCTCCGTTTTCTATAAAGATAACCTGGAGAACATTGTTAAAAAGTTAGGTGAACAAGGTGTGACCATCTATTCTACCGGTGGTACCCAAAAATTCATTGAGGAACAGGGCGTAAAATGTGTGGCAGTAGAAGATCTGACCGCTTACCCGTCTATCCTCGGCGGCCGTGTGAAAACGCTGCACCCTAAAGTATTTGGTGGTATCCTGGCCCGCCGCGAAAACCCGCAGGACCTGGAGCAGCTGAAACAGTATGAGATTCCGGAAATTGACCTCGTGATCGTAGACCTGTACCCGTTTGAGGAAACGGTGAAAAACACGACCGAAGAACAGGCGATCATCGAAAAGATTGACATCGGCGGCGTATCCCTGATCCGTGCTGCCGGTAAGAACTACAAAGATGTGGTGATCGTAGCTTCCAAAGACCAGTATGCAGACCTGGAAAAAGTGCTGACAGAAAACAATGGCGCCACTTCCCTGCAGGACCGCAGAAACTTTGCTGCTAAAGCTTTTGAAGTATGTGCCAACTATGATGTGGCCATCTCCCAATATTTCCTGAACAACGAACCTGCAGATTATTTCCAGGTGTCCGTTCCCCAGGGCCAGGTGAACCGTTACGGTGAAAATCCCCACCAGCGCGGTGTTTTCTATGGCAACCTGAACGACATCTTCAACAAACTGCATGGCAAGGAACTCTCCTTCAACAACCTGGTGGACGTAGACGCTGCCTGCCAGCTGATACAGGAATTTACCGAAACCACTTTTGCCGTTATCAAGCATACCAATGTATGCGGCATCGCTTCCCGCGCTACGCTGAAAGAAGCCTGGGACGCAGCGCTGGCCGGTGATAAGGAAAGCGCTTTCGGTGGCGTGCTGGTGTGCAACCAAACCATCGATAAAGCCACAGCTGAATCGATCAACGAGATCTTCTTCGAAATTCTGATCGCTCCGGGCTTTGACGCTGAAGCGCTGGCGGTACTGCAAACCAAGAAAAACCGTATCCTCCTGGAGCAGAAGCAACCGGTGAAAAGCAAGTACACGTTCAAAAATGTGCTGAACGGCGTATTGCTGCAGGACAACGATAACGGTAACTACAAAGAATGGAACGACGTGGGCGCACAGGCAGCTACCGCCGCCCAGAAAGCAGACCTGGAGTTCGCCAACATTGTGTGCAAACACCTGAAATCCAACGCTATCGCGCTGGTAAAAGATAAACAACTGATAGGTAAAGGCTGTGGCCAGACTTCCCGTATCGATGCGCTGCGCCATGCTATTGAGAAAGCCGGCCAGTTCAGCTTTGAGTTGAAAGGTGCGGTGATGGCTTCTGATGCTTTCTTCCCGTTTGACGATTGCGTACGCATTGCGCACGAACAGGGTATCGAAGCAGTGATACAGCCGGGTGGTTCCGTTCGTGACAACGATTCCATCGAGTTCTGCAAACAACATGGTATGGCAATGGTGATGACCGGTATGCGTCATTTCCGTCACTAATCCGTTGAAAATATAAGGGCTGAAAAGCGGAGATCATTTCCTGGAAATGACCTCCGCTTTTTTTAAAGAAAAATTGGCGCCATTGCCTGAAAATAGCTAGTATTGTTGTTCATGGCCTTTATCAAGCAAAATATCATGCAGGATGCGGCAGACGCGGACCTTGTCCGGGAGTATAAAGCTTCCGGCAGTCTGGAGCTGCTGGCTGCCCTCTACCAGCGTTATATGAACCTGGTATATGGCGTATGCCTGCAATATTTTGATGAAGAGGGCAGCAAGGACGCCGTCATGCAGATCTTTGAGGAACTGATTGATAAGCTGAAGCGGCATGAGGTACAGAACTTTAAAAGCTGGCTGCATGTTTTATCGAGGAACCACTGCCTGATGAAGCTGCGGTCCATGAAAAACAAAGAGTCCCTTCAGGTGACCATAGAAGAAAATTCTCCGGTTATGGAAAACGGGGAATTGGCGCATCATGACCATGAAGTCACGCTGGAAGACAGTCTCCAGTCCATGGAAAAATGCCTGGAGACGTTGCCGGAAGAGCAAAAACGCAGCGTGAACCTGTTTTACCTGGAAGAAAAAAGCTACCGTGAGGTGGCCGTTATCACCGGATATGAAATGAATAAGGTGAAAAGCTATATCCAGAACGGGAAACGGAATCTTAAAATTTGTATGGAGCAACAACAACATGCCTGACAAGCACGCACATAACAAACCTGCCGTAAGCGCCGAGCTGATCCGCCAATATCTGGCCGGGGAGCTGGATGACAAGGCCATGCACGCCCTGGAACGCCAGGCGCTGGATGACCCGTTCCTGGCCGACGCGCTGGAAGGTTATGCCCTGCACGCCCCGGACCAGCAGGTTCACCAGGAAGACCTGGCAGACCGGCTTTCCAGAAGGGTGGCGCAGTCGCAGCGCAGCATGGCAGTAGTGCGTCCGCTATATCCGCGTACGGCGGCAGCAGCGGCCATCCTGTTATTGCTCTTCACCGGCGGCTGGTTCCTGTTTAAAACACAAAACAAGGCCCCCGAAATAGCACAGGCAGACCGTGCATCTGAAGTGCCCGTACTGGACACATCAGTGCCTGCACCGGCTCCGGCCGACGCGCCGGAGATAGCCCAGCTGAAACCGGCAGATAGCAACGATAAAAAAGCGGCTCCTGCCCAACAGGGCGAGGCCACCGCTTTGGCCCGTACCATGGAGCCGGCAGCGGATATCAGCGCTAAAGACGAACGACTGGTGGAAAAACCGTTGGAACGGAGAGCATTAAAACAATCGCCGCCCAACGCAGCCTTCGTTGTGCCTGCACCGGCACCCGCAGCCATACCGCCGGCTTTAGCACAGTCTGCTCCGGTAATTACACCCACTCCGGCGCCTGTCAGCGCGGAGAAGCAACAGGCCGACATCGCGGCAGGCCGGCAGGATTCTGTTGCCGTGGCCTATAATAATAACAAAGCCCTGGAAGAGGTAGTGTTATCCGGATATGGAGCTGCCCGCGCCAGGAAAGCAGCGCCCGTGCGGAACGATTCCCTCACCCGGAACATTCCCCGGGACGAACAGATGAGCTATGCTTTAGAGGGTAAAGTAGCAGGGGTTAATGTTGACAGTGAAACGAGACGCAAGGGAAACAAAGGCCGGAAACCGGATACGCAGCCTGCGCCTGTCAACGGCCGCGTGGCTTACGAGCAATATCTTCTCGAACATACCGCTAACCCCGGAGGATTTAATGGCATTGTACGTATAGGGTTTACCGTTATGCCGGACAGCACGCTGCAGGACATTAAAGTGATCCAAAGCCTGAATGCTGCTTGTGATGCCGAAGCTGTCAGGGTCGTGAAAGAAGGCCCGGCGTGGAAGCCTGCTGCAGACGGGAAGCCCGCCAATGTTACATTGGAAATCATCTTCAGAAAAAAAGCAGACCAGTAAAAGAACAGCTTTAACTTTTACGTTCCTTCCACTGCTGGTTAAAGGATTTGGCTGCAAACACCGGAAGGTCCCGGTTTTCCCCCCAGCTTTTTGCGAAGAATTTGCGGAAGAAGAAATTCTTCATTTTACCACTGGCCATATTCATCATTTTGCGGCTGGTACATCCCTGTTTCCATACGAACCACGCAAACTTCTCGCCGCCGGAGGTATGGTTTTCCTCTACCGCCTTTTGACGGTTGTGGAGCAGCAGTTCATGCAGGTTGATACGTACGGGGCATACTTCTGTGCAATTACCGCAGAGGGAGGACGCGAAGCTGAGGTGCATGTAGTTGTCCATCCCTTTGAGATGCGGCGTGATGACAGAGCCGATAGGGCCGCTGTAGGTGGTAGCGTAGCTATGGCCGCCGATGTTTTTATAGACAGGGCAGGCGTTGAGGCAGGAGCCGCAACGGATGCAGTAAAGACTTTCGCGGGCGGCGGTATCCTGGAGGATGTTGGTGCGGCCGTTGTCCATCAGGATCACGTACATTTCTTCCGGGCCGTCTGTTTCCCCTTCCTGGCGTGGACCGCTGAAGATGCTGTTGTATGCAGTTACCTGCTGGCCGGTACCATAGGTGGCCAGCAGTGGCCAGAACAGCGCCAGGTCTGCCACAGAGGGCAGTACTTTCTCAATGCCCACCAACACGATATGTGTTTTCGGGAAAGCGGTGCTGAGCCGGGCATTGCCTTCATTTTCCGTAACGGCTACGGAGCCGGTGTCGGCCAGGATGAAGTTGGCACCGGTGATGCCTATTTCAGCTTCAAGGTATTTTTGTCTGAGTTTTTCGCGGGCTACGAGTGTCAGCTGTTCGGGGGTGAGGTCGGGAGGAGTGCCCAGCTTTTCCGCAAAGAGGCGGGCCACGTCTTCCTTGCTCTTATGCATGGCCGGTGTTACGATATGATAAGGCGGCTCACCGTCCAGCTGCTGAATGTATTCTCCCAGGTCGGTTTCCACGCATTCGATGTTATGTTGCGCCAGAAAGTCGTTGAGATGTACTTCCTCGGTGGCCATGGACTTGCTTTTGACAATGCTTTTGCATTGTTTGGCCTGGCAGATGGCGAGGATTTCCTGCTGCACCTGTTCCGCTGTTTCCGCCCAGATTACTTTACCGCCACGTTTGGTGAAATTCATTTCGAACTCCTCAAGATGGTTGTCCAGGTGTTCGATCGCTCTCCACTTGATATTCTTGGCCCGTTCACGCGCCACCGGCAGATCGGCAAACTGCTGTTTGCCGACTTTTACAGCAGCGTTGTATTTTCCTATATTGAAGTTGATCGTCTGGCGGTGACCAAGATCTGTCGCTTTTTTTTCACTTGCTTCGAGAAAAGTGGAGGCTGTTTGATGCATAAGCAAACGATAATTCCTTGATAAATATAATCATTTAGTCATCAAATGATTAAATAACCCAATAACCAAATAATCCGGTTTAGTATTTCTTGGTGGCAATTTTATCCAGCACTTCATAAAATTCCGTGCCGTATTTTCTGGTAATGGCCTCTTTCAGGAATCGGTACACCGGTACTTTCAGGGAGCGGCCGTTTTTGCAGGCGGGTTTGCAGATATCCCAGCGGTCGTAGTTGACTGCTTCGAACGACTCGTATTTTGTGATCCGGATGGGATAGAGGTGGCAGGAGATGGGTTTTTTATAGTCCACCACGCCGTCGTTGTATGCTTTCTCGATGCCGCATCCTACGATGCCATGATCGTCGATGGTGGCGTAGGCGCAAATGCCATTGTTCACGATGGGCGTCACGTATCCGTATTCTTTATCGGTGGTGTTGGTGCCGGTACGTTCAATTTCTTCGATGCCTTCCTGCCGGAGGTAGGATTTGATTTTCGGGTAGATTTTTTTCAGGATTTTAGTCTCGTCCTTGTCCAGGGGGGCGCCGCAGTCGCCGGCTACGCAGCAGGCGCCTTTGCAGGCTGACAGATTGCATACAAACTGCTCTTCCACCAATTCGTCACTAATATATTTATCGTCAATGATAATCATCTGATTATAGTCTTTTGCCGGTCCTGATGAGGACCAACAAGCATTTAAAGACCACAAAGTTACGAGATTGCCGGCTTATCTCCAGCGGAGGGTTTCCACCAGGTGCCACATATCTTTTTCGAGGAATGCGTTGACGGGCGCGAGGGAATCGGCCTGGGGGGGAGCGTAAAAGTAGAGCGCGCCCCGCAGGAAGTGCTGCAGGGAGTCGGTGGCGTAGAACTGTTTGGCGGAGGCCGCGTTGCCGCCTACCTGGTAGAAGGTGCCGGCTACGTGGTTAGGCGTATGGATAGTGTTTTCGTCTATATATTCCGCTTTGTAGGTGTGTTTATAGGTCATTTTGTAGGCATCGTCCACCAGTTGCTGGAAGTTGTTGCCTTTGCCGATGATTTTATAGCTGAGGTATATTTTACCGTTGAGCGTAGGGAAGTCGATATTGATCCAGTAAGGGTTTTCCGGTTTTTCGCCGAAAAAGGAAGTGTCTTTTACCACATTGGCGTAGACCGGGTATTCGAAGGTGTACGGGTATCCGGGCGCATCGAAGGTGCGGTATTTTTTTTCCGGGAATTTCATCAGGAAGAAGCCCCTGGGCTTGGGTGTGGGCGGCGTGTTACAGGCAACAGCCAGGATAGTGATCAGCAGGGACAGGAGGGTGATACCCTTTCCTTTGAAGTATGGCATTTTTTCTGAAATCGTTTAGCAGGGCTGGATTACGCTTCCTGGGCGGCGTCCGGCCGTATGGTGACCTGTACTTTCTGGATGCGCATTTTAGTGACTTCCAGTACAGTAAAATCGTAGTTGGTATAATTGATAACGCTGTTTTCTTCCGGAAATTTTCCGGCCAGTTCGAGGATAAGGCCTCCGAGGGAGTCGCTTTCACCTTTTACTGACTCGAAGGTTTCCGGCGGGATGTTCATGATGCGGCAAACATCGTTGAGCATGGTTTTCCCTTCAAAAACGTAAGTGAAGTTGTCCAGTTTGCTATAGTTGAATTCTTCTTCGTCGAATTCGTCTTTGATATCGCCGATGACTTCTTCCATGATGTCTTCGAGGGTAACGATACCGGAGGTACCGCCGAATTCGTCGACTACTACGGCAAAGTGCATGCGTCTGCTCTGGAATTCGGAGAGGAGGTCTTCGATCAGTTTGTGGCCGTGAACGAAGAAGGGCTGGCGCATTACTTCGTGCCAGTCGAATTTATTGCCTTTATCGAGGTGGGGGAGCAGGTCTTTGGTATGGATCACGCCCACGATGCTGTCGAGGTTGCCCTTGTACACCGGGAGGCGGGAATAGTGGAGGTCTGCTACCTGTTTGATGACTTCTTCGAAGGTGCTGTCGTATTCGATGCCGTTTACATCGAGGCGGCCGCGCATGATCTGTTTAACGGTGATATTGCCGAATTTGAGGATGCCTTTGAGGATATTTTTTTCTTCCTGGGAGGCGGTCGGGTCCACGCTCATTTCGATGGCTTCGTCGATTTCGTGGTAGTTAACAGGGCCGGCGCCGCGGTGGAACAGGCGGGCTTCAATGCTGCCACTGATGCCTACGAAGAAATCGCTGACCGGTTCCAGCGTAGCATGGATGAGGCTGACAAACCACGCGAAGTAGGTAGCGAAACGGATATTGTTCTGGGCAGCCCATACGCGGGGGAGTATCTGTCCGAAAAACAGGAGGATGAGGCAGATCAGGGATATCCTTACCACGAAGGACACTACCGGCAGTGTTTGCAGGTCTTCCATCTGGGTCACCAGGTAGTTGGTGATCATAATGAAAGCGATCATGAGGATGATACCGGCGATCTGGAGGGATGCCAGGAGTGATTTTGGTTTTTCCAGCAGCTTGGTAATCAGTTTGCCGGAGGTGTTCTGTCGTGTTTTGAGCACGTTCAGGTCCTTGTAATTCAGGGAAAAGAACGCTACTTCTGCGCCGGAAACGATAAAGGTAAGCAGCAGTATTACAAAAATGACAAGTAGGAATACCACCATGTTTGGCGTAGCGATAGGTGTATTTACTTGTAACAAACAGGACATGTTGCTTGCCGAGAGGATCTCCAAGATATTTAGCTTTGATGTAATCAATCAAAAAAACAGGAAAGGTAATTCACACAACTACATTTTCCTGCACGCAAATATAAGTAATGTCCCTATATGGGATTACGTAGTTCCGGAAAGATAATATTTTACAGATTTACTAAAAAGGCAGATCGTCTGCGGGCTCATTCAGCGAAGGGGGAATTTCCATGTTGTTAGCGAAATTGTCTCCGGTTGAAGTGCCTGAACTGCTGTGGTGAGGTATGGGGTGGTCTGAGCTGTTGAGGTCCATGCGTTTGTCCAGCATAACCAGGTTGTCTCCTACAACTTCTGTCGCAAATTTTTTGTTGCCTTCCTTGTCTTCCCAGCTGCGGGTACGCAAACGTCCTTCAATATAGACCAGGCTGCCTTTGTGCAGGTATTTCTGCGCCAGTTCTGCCAGTCCGCGCCACAGCACTACTGTATGCCATTCGGTTTGAGAAATGAGTTTTCCCGCCCTGTCTTTAAAGGTTTCGGTGGTGGCCAGGGAAAATTTTGCCACGGCGATATTACCTTCGAGGAACTGCACATCCGGGTCTCTGCCTAAATTGCCTATCAGAATTACTTTATTAACACCTCTCATAGTTGTAGGTTTTTTTAGTCTATTGTTAAAAGGTTCTTCTTTTATAAATAAACAACCTTCTTAAAGTTAATATTTTTTTCCAATCGACAGTGAAAAATTTCTTACTGGCAGCGTGTTAAGCATGAATGGATGCATGTATTATAACTTACTGTAATTTAACCGTATAATACATTTTGAATTTTAAATATATGTTTCGTGTCAGAACAGCTGTAGTTTTTTGCTTTGCAAAAATGCGGTGATGGTTTTTGGAAACGCGTATTTATCAAGTGTTTTACGGGAAACGAGCAGGTGTCCGTTTGCCGGTAGCGGCTGCTTTATTTCCAGGGTAAAGAAGCGGCTGTAGATGGTTTGATGGGTCAGTTGTTGTTTTTGCGGTGCCGACACGTTGGTTACGGTGAAGGCAGTATTGCCGAAAAGCTTCCGGAAAGATTCATTTTTCCGAAGCTCATCGAGCTCTGCCGCTTCGGGCGTTTCGATCAGGATAAATTCGTGCAGGTTCTGCCAGATATCTTTTTCTGTCCTTTTCCGGATGTAGATGCTGTCTTTGAATTCCACGAGGAAGTGGTTGAAATAACGTTTTTTGATCTGCAGTTTTTTGGACTTTACGGGGAGCACTTCCACCAGTTGCTGTTGCCGGGCCAGGCATTTGCGGTTGAGCGGGCAGGTGGGGCAGGCGGGTTGCTGGGGTTTGCAGACCACGGCGCCGAAGTCCATAATACTTTGATTATAGGCGGCGGACTGGTTGGGGGGGAGCAGTTCCTGCGCCAGGTCGCTGAATTGTTTTTTGCCGGCGGTGGTATCGATAGGGGTGTCGATGGCAAAGTAGCGGGAGAGCACGCGGTACACGTTGCCGTCCAGCACGGCATGGGGGAGGTGAAAGCCGAAAGAGGCGATGGCGGCGGCGGTGTAGTCGCCGATTCCTTTAAGGGCTTTGATCTGTTCGTAGGTGTCCGGGAATTTCCCTTTATAGGAGGTGGCTATTTCGCGGGCGGCGGCCAGCATATTTTTACAGCGGGCGTAATAGCCGAGGCCCTGCCAGAGACGGAACACTTCTTCTTCGGGGGCCTGGGCCAGTTTGGTGGCGGTAGGATAGTGTTCAATAAATTTCTGATAGTAGGGTAATCCTTGTTCCACGCGGGTTTGCTGGAGTATGATTTCGGATAGCCATATCCGGTAGGGGTCTTTTTCACCCTTCCAGGGCATGGCGCGCGTATTGCTGAGTTGGTTCCATTCCAATAATTTTTCCGTAAAAAAAAGTCGGGAATCGGCCATTTATATATTATTTTAATAAAATTATTTAGTAAATTGATATGGTAAAAGCTGTCCAAAAACCCTATGGAGGTACATCTGATGCCTTTCCCGGGCATGCAAATAAATATAAATTATCATCAATACAGTTATAAGAAAAAATGATAAAATTTATTTGCTTAAAATTCAGCAATTAAAATTTTTAAATTAACTTTGAGAGTAAAGTAATCCTCTCGCTTTCATATGAGAAAAGCTGATTTAATAAACAACATTGCTGAAAAAACCGGCATCCCCAAAGTAGATGTTCTAGTGACACTGGAGGCTATGTTTAAAGAGGTGAAAGAAGCCCTGGCCAATGGTGAGCACATTTACATCCGCGGGTTTGGTAGTTTTATCACAAAGAAACGGGCCGCCAAGATTGGCCGCAACATCAAGAAGAACGTAGCTGTGGAGATTCCGGAGCACTTTATTCCGGCATTCAAGCCTTCGAAAGAATTTGTTGCTGAGGTAAAGAAGCTCAAAAGTTCTTAGTTTTGCAGCCTAATCTTTAGGCGATGCGAAAGTCACAAGTTCTCCTGGTTGGTGCTGCTGTAGCACTATTGGTGGTTTTATATGCTTTTGGCCGTACTGTACCCCGGTCAGAAAAGCAAGCTATGTCAACTGCTGCTCCTATGCAGGGCGGTCAGGGTGTAGAGCCTATTGCCTTTTCCGAGCTATTGGAAACGGCTAAAGGGAAAATTCCTGCTGAAAAGTTATTATTGATCAACACGATTGAAACCAATGTTGTACGCGGGGACGTGAAAGCCCAGCAGATAGCTGCGTACAAACAATTGTACAATACCTGGGACAGCCTCAACCAGTTGCCCGTAGCGGCTCATTATCTCGGAGAAGCCGCCAAGTTGGAAAATTCCGAAAAAAGCCTCACCTTTGCAGCCAATTTGTTTCTGGCTCACCTGCAACACGCTCAGGACCCACGAATAGCAAAATGGGAAGCCGAACAAGCGATCAGTCTGTTTGACCAGGCGATTCAGCTGAATCCGGCCAACGACACCCTGAAGATATCACAGGCCATGGTGTATATGAACACCGGCGAACCGATGACAGGGGTTGCCAAATTAAGGGAAGTCGTAGCCAAAAATCCTGATAATATCGACGCACAGGTTACTTTAGCGAACCTGGCCATTACATCAGGCCAGTATGATAAAGCTATCGAAAGACTGGAAGGCGTGATGCAGAAACATCCGGACAATGCCAAAGTACTGTTTGTACTGGCAGAATCCTACAGAAGCAAAGGTGACAAGCAGAAAGCAATTGCGCTGTTTGAGAAAAGCAAACAGGCGATGACCGATCCGGAGCTGAAGAAAGAAGTAGACAGCTATATTAAGAGCATTCAATAATATTTTATTTTTTCCATCATTTAAAAACGTATAAGCGTATGCCTTGCGGTAAGAAAAGAAAAAGACATAAAATTGCCACTCACAAGCGTAAAAAAAGACTGAGAAAGAACCGGCATAAAAGTAAGAAGAAATAATTACTCCAGTTTCCCGCCATTTATACTAATTAGGTATTACCCGGCGCGGTGGTCGGATAAAAAATTTTCATATACCCTGCATGATTCTGGCAATTATCTTAAATTGCCTGAGTCATGCAGGTTGTTTCCATAGATCCCGCAACCAGATCCCCGGACATTTGCCTGCAGTGATCGCTGAACCCTTAAGCAATCCATCATCACATCGGTGAAGAATATGCTAACTTTATAGTGAGCTATTGTTTGGTATGCAGTAAGCTGTTCTTACATAGCTGTGTGCATAGCATAAAAGGTGAAGTTTTAAAGGTTAAAATTTTGGACGCTTGAATAAGGAACTTATTATAAATGCGGCTCCCACAGGGGTGGAAATTGCGTTACTGGAAGATAAAAAGTTAGTGGAACTGCATCACGAAAGTGGCAATCCCAACTTCGCAGTAGGCGATTTGTACCTGGGCAAAGTGAAAAAGCTGATACCCGGCTTGAATGCTGCATTTGTGGACGTAGGCTTCGAAAAGGATGCCTTTTTACATTATACGGATCTCAGCCCCTATATCCGTTCCATTCTTAAATTTACTGCAACTGCCATCAGCGATAAAACCCCTGAAGGATTTGATTTCACTAAGTTTAAAAATGAACCGGAAATAGTCAAGACCGGCAAAATAACCGACGTACTGGGCGGTAAACCCAATATCCTCGTACAGATCCTGAAAGAACCCATTTCTTCCAAAGGCCCCCGCCTGAGCTGCGAAATTTCTCTTCCCGGAAGATTCATCGTGTTAACTCCCTTTAATGATATTGTTGCGGTTTCCAAAAAAATCCATTCTTCCGAAGAAAGAAAAAGACTGCAGAAAATCGTGGAAGCCATCAAACCGCCAAATTTCGGCGTGATTGTACGGACTGCCGCGGAAGGAAAGAAAACAGCTGAACTGCACGAAGATCTGACCACGCTCGTTCAAACCTGGAAAAATATTCAGTCCAACCTGAACGGCGCACAGGCTCCCCAGAAAATACTGAGCGAGCAAACCAAAACCACCAGTATTCTCCGCGACCTGCTCAACGAAAGCTTCAACCGGATCGTGATCAACGATAAAAACATCTATACGGATACCAAAACCTATATCCAGAAGATCGCCCCGGAAAAACAGGACATCGTTAACTACTATAATAACGGCTCTCCCATCTTCGATAACTTCGGCATCACCCGCCAGGTAAAGGCTTCCTTCGGAAAAACCGTCAACCTCGACAGCGGCGTATACCTTATCATCGAAGCTACGGAAGCCCTCCATGTAATAGACGTCAACAGCGGATACAAAAGCTCCAGCAACAACCAGGAACAAAACGCCCTCGCGTCCAACCTGGAAGCTGCGGCGGAAATTGCCCGCCAGCTGCGACTGCGCGATCTCGGCGGCATTATCATTATCGACTTTATCGATATGAAGCTGCCGGAAAACAAAAAGACCGTTTTCGAAGCCATGGAGAAATTCATGGCGCAGGACAGGGCTAAACACACCATTCTCCCTATCTCCAAATTCGGGCTGATGCAAATCACCCGCCAGCGTGTAAAACCGGAAATCACCATCTCCGTAGCCGAAGATTGCCCCACCTGCCGCGGTACCGGTAAAATAGGCGCTTCCATGCTGATCCTGGAAGATATCGAGAAAAACTTGCAATACCTCCTGAACCACCAGCACAAAGGACTGACCATCCGCGTACACCCGATCCTGCACGCTTACCTGACCAAAGGATTCCTGACATCCAAACAGTGGAAATGGTATTTCCAATACAAAAAATGGATTAAACTGAAGGCAGACTCCAACTATCACCTGACTGAATATCGCTTCTTCGACGCTAATGATGAAGAGATCAAATTATAATTTTGATATTTAGAAATTTGGTTATTTAGAAATTTGAGATGTGCAGGCGCCCTGCCGCCTCAAATATTTAAATAACCAAATTTTAAAATTGTTAAATCCCAAACCCCGGTTCAAACTGTATATATTTCATACATTTATGTCATCGAACAGTACCCATCCCATACTGTTTATTGTCATGTTTGTTCTTGTTTCTTAATCACATCCATTACACTTTATGAAGGTACATTTTTACACCGCCCTGTCTTTATTGGCCCTCATTATCTTTGCTGCCTGCCAGCAAAACGGAGGCTTTCGAAAAAGGCTGAAAATCAGAGATACTACACATTACACTAAAGAAGCGTATATTGAAGAGTCGCTGGATAGTAACCTGCTCAACAAATTCCTGGCAACGAACACTAACTTTGACCCGTATGATGAATACATCCGGAACTTCTACCAGAAACGGGGGTATCACTATGCCTGGATCAATAAGGATTCGCTGACAGAACAGGCGGCCAACTTCATCAACATGATGAAAAACGACGCTTCCTATGGTATTAAAGACAGCAGCCTGCTCAACCCCGAGCTGCAGCAGCTTACCGACACCCTGCTGCTCAGCGACGCCGGGCTCCGCATTGCCGATACGGCCCGCCCGCGCCTCGAAATGCTGCTCACCGCCCAGTTCTTTGCCTATGGCAATAAGGTATGGGGCGGCCTCACTGCCGATTCGGCCAAAGACCTCGAATGGTTCATTCCCCGTAAAAAGATTGATATGGAAAGCCTGCTGGACTCGGTAGTCCGCAAGAAGTCCAATGCTTTTGAAGAAGATGAACCGGTGAACCGCCAGTACAAACTGCTGCGCAGCGAACTGAAAAAGCTGGCTAACCTTGAAGCCTCAACGAAATGGGATTCCGTTCGCCTGGCAGCAAAGGCTACCTTCAAAAAAGGAGATTCCTCCGCGGTCATCGTCGCTGTAAAAAATAAACTGGCAGCACTGGGCGACCTCGCTGTCAACGACAGCAGCAGCCGGTTTACACCGGAGCTGGACAGCGCCGTTCGCACTTACCAGGCACGGATGGGCCAGAAAGTGGATGGTATCATCAAACAAACGACGGCCGACGCGCTGAACGTGCCTTTACAGCAACGCATCCGCCAGATACTGGTGAACATGGAACGCTCCCGCTGGGTACCGCTGGAGCCCACTACAGACTATATCCTGGTAAACATCCCCGCCTTTACCATGTATGTGTACGATAAAGGGAAACTGGACTGGAGCTGTAATGTAGTGGTAGGCAAACCCGGCGCCAATACCGTGGTATTCTCCAAAGACCTGCGTTATATCGTGTTCAGCCCTTACTGGAACGTACCTCCGGGCATCCTGGCCAAAGAGGTGTTGCCCGGCCTTAAACGCAGCGGCGGCGGCTACCTGGCCCGTCAGAACATGGAGATCGTAGGCGCCAGCGGCAAAGTGATCCCGCCAGGCTCCATCAACTTCAGCAAATATTCCGGTGGTAATTTCCCCTATGTGGTAAGACAACGCCCCGGCGGCAGAAACTCCCTGGGCAAGGTGAAATTCCTGTTCCCCAACGAGTATAACATCTATCTGCATGATACGCCTGCACGTTATCTTTTCGGGGAAAACAAACGTTCTTTCAGCCATGGCTGTATCCGGGTGGCAGAACCTAAACACCTGGCAGAATGGCTGCTGAGAGCTGATTCTGCCTGGACGGAGAAAAAGATCGACGAAGCCATGAATGCCGGTAAAGAGAAGTATGCAACGGTGAAAAATAAAGTACCGGTGTTCATTGTTTACTTTACGGCATTTGTGGACAGCAAAGGAAAACTGAACTTCCGGGACGATGTGTACGGCCACGATGCAAGACTGGCAGCCACCTTGTTCGGCAGTAACGAGCCTAAGCCGGCAAAGGGACCTGAAGAAAGCGCCGAAAAATATTAACACAAAAAAAGAGATGTCCGCGGGCATCTCTTTTTTTCATCCATAGATGATGTTTAGCTGTGCGCTATCACAGATATTTCCACATTCACGCCTTTGGGCAAACCTGCTACCTGCACGGTTTCGCGGGCAGGATAATTACCGGTAAAATAGCTGCCGTACGCCTCATTTACTTTCGGGAAATCATTCATGTCCGTCAGGAAGATGGTCGTTTTTACGATGTTGTCGAACGTAAGACCGGCCTCTTTCAGTACTGCCTGCAGGTTTTTCATGACCATATGGGCTTCGTCCGTGATGCCGGATTTTACCAGTTCGCCGGTGGCGGGGTCCACAGGGATCTGACCGGACACATAAAGGATATTACCAGCTTTTACAGCCTGGTTGTATGGCCCGATAGGAGCGGGCGCCTGATTGGTATTGATAATTTGCTTTTCCATATAACGAAAATATAAAAATAAGTGGTGCGGAGGGCAGCAGTGGCCCGGCAGGCGGCCGGTTTAACAGGAAGATAAAAAGATTTTTTTCTTAGGTTTGCCGAAATTTAACGCATGAATATCCTCGTAATAGCAGATGCGCAGCGGTATGATGAATTGCAGCAAAGAGATTTTTCCCGGCATGAGGTACAATGGAAGACCAGCCTGGAAGAGGTGTTGTCTGTGAAAGCGTTCGACCTGGTAATAGACCTTATTTTCGATGACCGGCCGGACCATGCGGCGGTATACGCCCGTAACCCCGGAGTACCGGTGCTGGCGGGGATGGTAAAAACATCGTTGTCCGATCTGATGAACCATTATGCTTTTGAGCAGGGGTTCAACATTATGGGCTGCAATTTTCTGCCGGGATTTATCAGCCTGCCGCTGCTTGAGGTGACGCTGATGGATGACGGGCAGCAGGAGGTGCTGGCAGACATTATGTACCGGCTCAACTGGGAATACACGCTGGTAGCGGATGCTACGGGGATGGTGACGCCGCGGGTGGTCTGTATGATCATCAATGAAGCGTACCTGACAGCACAGGAGGGGACTGCTTCCCGCGCGGATATAGACACCTCCATGAAATTAGGCACCAACTATCCGTTCGGACCTTTTGAATGGTGTGAGCGTATAGGCGTGAAACATGTGTATGAAGTACTGAAAGCGGTGCATGACGCTACCGGTGATGACCGTTACCAGGTAGCCGCATTATTACAAACAGAATACGAGGCGATATAACAATGGCATTAATACTTAGCATAGATACAGCCACCACTACCGGTTCGGTGAGCCTGGCCCGCGGGGGAAAGCGTTACAGACACTTGTAAACGAGCAGCAGCAGGACCATGCCGCCGCGATGGTGTTGTATGTGCAGCAGGTGCTGCGTGAGCAGGGCGTTACTGCGGCCGATCTTGATGCCGTGGCTGTCAGTGCCGGCCCCGGGTCTTACACCGGTTTACGTGTAGGCGTGGCTACCGCCAAAGGGTTGTGTTATGCCTGGAATAAGCCGCTGCTGGCCGTTCCCACGCTGCAAATGATGGCGCAGGGCGCCAAAACAGCTGTACAGGATGAAAACGCCTGGTATTGCCCTATGCTGGATGCACGCCGCCAGGAAGTGTTCACTGCTATTTATGACACCTCGCTGCAGCCGGTGGTGGAGCCGCAGGCCCTCATCCTGGAACCGGCGTCGCTGGATGCCTGGCTGGCGCAAAAGAAGATATATTTTTTTGGCAATGGTAGCCCGAAGTGGGCCGCTATGCTGCCTTCCATCGATAATGCCGTTTTTATTCCCTATGAAATGAGCGCCGCGGATATGGCCCCGCTGGCTGAACAGTTATTCCATCAAAAATCCTTTGCTGACCTCGCTTATTTCAGCCCTTTTTACCTCAAAGGGTTTTATTTCCCCCAAAAACCCTAACACGTTCGTTTTATTTGTCATGTAATTGTCAAATTACATCTAATTTGCACATATCCTCGGGTTATATATGATAAAATAAGGTATAGAAATTTTTTTTATTGTGACAGATATTATATTTTTGTATAAATCGATAACCGCATTTGTTGTCTAACTGTTTTGCGATTACTGTCCGTTGATCCCTTTCATTTCATCATTTTTTAAAAACTATTATGCGATGGAAAAAACATTATTAACTACCTCTTCTAATACTCTTATTATTTCTAGAGGTAACAATGAAAAAGACCAGATCAAATTGGATTACATTGCCGTTAAAAAGGCCGCTATGGTTTTGCGTGCTATCAACCATAAGTTGCGCCAGCAGATGATAAAGCTGTTGGAGGACCATAAGAAAATGACTGTGACAGAGATATATGTAAAATTGCGTTTGGAACAATCGGTAGCATCGCAGCATCTGGCCATATTAAGACGGGCTGGTATTGTAATTACAGAAAGAGATGGTAAGTTTATCCACTACACCATCAACAAGCAGCGTATTGCTGAGGTGGCAAAATTTGTGGAAGAACTGGTTGGTTAATGCATATTAGCCATTTTTAAATACGGAATTGAATTATTGTAAAAAGTAGCCGGAAGGCTACTTTTTTATTTTAGTATAGATTTTATCCATACGTGCGGGGGGTGATTTATTTGTAAATTTGCGGATTACAAAAACCAATCAAATCAAAAAGCCAATCCATGTACGTAAAACAATTATACACCAATTGCCTGTCAGAAGCGGCATACTTCATTGAATCAGGAGGAGTGGCCGTGGTGATAGACCCGCTGAGGGATATCGATGTATACCTGGACCTTGCCAGGGAGCGCAATGCCACTATCAAATACATTTTCGAAACCCATTTCCACGCAGACTTCGTGTCGGGGCACCTGGAACTGGCGAAAGCTACCGGTGCGCAGATCGTGTTCGGCCCGGACGCTGAAACCGGCTTCGACGCCTACGTGGCAAAAGATAATGAAGAATTCGCCATTGGCGATGTGACCATTAAGGTGTTACATACGCCGGGGCATACACTGGAATCCACCTGTTACCTCCTGCTCGACGCCAACAAAGCGCCGCACGCTGTTTTTACAGGAGATACGCTGTTTGTAGGCGATGTTGGCCGTCCGGACCTGTTCAGCGGCAATCTCACCAAAGAAGAACTGGCCGGTTTCCTGTTTGATTCACTGAACAACCGGATCAAAACGCTGCCTGATAACGTGATCGTATATCCGGCGCACGGTCCCGGGTCTGCCTGTGGCAAAAACCTTGGTCCGAACACCTATAGCACCATCGGAGAAGAAAAGAGCACCAACTATGCACTGCTGGCCACCGACAAGGCACAGTTCATCCAGGAAGTGACCAGTGGCTTATCCACACCGCCTTCTTATTTCCCGATCAACGCAAAAATCAACAAAGAAGGTTATGACGCGCTGCAGGCCGTGATGAACAAAGCGCTGCAACCGCTTTCTCCGGCTGCGCTGAAAGAAAAACGTGCTGCAGGCGCCCTGATCCTCGACACCCGTCCGGCTACGGAATTTGGCGACGGCTTTGTGCCTGAATCCATCAGTATCGGACTGGAAGGCCGTTTCGCAGAATGGGCCGGCAGCCTGTTGCCTTTCGACCAGGAAATCATCCTGGTCACCACACCGGGCAAAGAAGAAGAAACGGTGGTAAGAATGGCCCGCGTAGGTTTTGAAAACGTAGCGGGTTACCTCGAAGGCGGTTTCCCGGCCTGGGAAGCAGCCGGTGAGGAAAGAGACATGATCATCACCGTGGAGGCAGATGAACTGGCCATGGACGTACCGCATGATGAAAACCTCGTGATCGTGGACGTACGCAAGCCGGTAGAATACGCCAACGGACATATTAAAGATGCCATCAGCCTGCCGCTGGGTGATATGATGGACGCCGCCAACCTTGCCAACCTGGAAGAACATCTGAACCTGTATGTTCACTGCCAGGGTGGCTACCGCAGCATCATCGCCTGCTCTATCCTGAAGAAAGAAGGCATTCACAACCTGCGTAACGTAGAGGGTGGCTTCGCTAAAATGAAAGACGAAAAAGGACTGGAAGTAGTACAGGAAAAAAATGTGCTGAACTAAAGCGCCTTTTCAAATGATATATCAGCAGGCCGCAAAGGAATCCCTTTGCGGCCTGCCTGTTTTATATAGACAAATAAACGAATGTATACCACTGCAGTTCCATTTCCCTCAAATCCTTTATTGAAGCCGTTCTTTTTCAGATTGACTTTTCTGCTTGTGTTGTTTTTAGGTTGATTAACAATTAGTTAAACGAGAAAAAATTTTCTGTTAGCACGTTATTTGTTATCTTCTGGAACTAAAACTTCTCACCATGAATAGAAAATCCTTAGCACTCGCCCTTTTGATGGTGATGGGCGTTTTCTTCTTCGCCTGTAAGCCATCGGACAGCAAAATCCAGCAGGCCGTTAATGAAAAACTAAGCACTATTCCGGGTATCACCGCAGAGGTGAAAGGCGGAGTAGTAACCCTGAGCGGCGAAGTGACCGATGATGCCGCCAAAGCAGCAGCGGAAGAAGCCCTGAAAGGCGTTTCCGGTGTGAAATCCGTCACTAATAATATCACTGTAAAGGCGCCGGAACCTGCCCCCGCTCCGGTAACGATCAACCCCGACGATGTGCTGAAGAAAACCCTTGATTCTGCCTATGCAGCAGCCGGATTTTCTACGGTAACCGTTACGGTGGCCAACGGTGAAGTTACCCTGAACGGCGAAGCTAAAAAAAGCGATCTGCGTAAAATCATTCAGACAGCGCAGGAATCCAAACCCAGGAAAGTTAACAACAACCTTAAATTGAAATAACCCTTCAAAAAATTACTGTCATGAGTTTACAGGATAAATACCAGGAACTGATCAGCCAGGCCAACAGTGCCGGCGTTACCAATTTACAGGTAAGGGAGCAGGACGGTGTACTGTATATCGATGGTGGCGCTACTGCAGCGGTGAAAGACCAACTGTGGGACACCTACGAAAAACTGGACCCCGAAATGCGTTCTGCTGATGTGGTTATGAATATCACTGTTGCCGATGGCGGCGGGGGCGGAGAGCAGGTGTACGAAGTCAAATCCGGCGACAATCTGAGCAAGATTGCCAAAAACTATCCCGGTGTTTCGTGGAAAGAGATCTTTGAGGCCAACAAGGACCAGATCAAAGACCCGAATAAAATCTTTCCAGGACAAAAACTGAGGATACCCGGGTAGGAATTACGAATTGCGAATTACGAATTAAGGGCTGTTTTTTGGAAAAGTTAGTAAATAACCGCTCCAAAAAACAGCCCTTAATTCGTAATTCGTAATTCCTAATTCGTAATTGGATACTGGTGTTTCCACCTTCTGTGGCTCCACACCCATACTTCGGGTTGCTCGTGAATATTTTTCTCCAGGAACTGTACAAAGGCTTCTGTGATTTTGCCTACCGGCTCCTGTTGCGGTTCTTCAAACATCAGTTTCAGGGTGGCGTGGTAATAACCGCGTTTGGTTTTACGGATGTCTACAAACACTACCGGGATATCATTTCTGCGGGCTGCCATTTCGGGGCCTTTATAGAAAGGCGTCATCTTGTTAAGGAACGGGTACCACAGGCAGCTCCTGGGATTGCCCGGGTTCTGATCTGCCACCAGCGCAATCAGGTATTGTTTTTCGAGCCAGGGCTTCATACTGTTGGCCATGTCATTGGCGGGGATCAGTATGGAGCCGAATTTTTCCCGGAAGTGGCGGAACATGCGGTCGGCCGGTTTACTGCTGAGCGGCATGTATACCACGAGGAAAGGGAAAGCCACGCCCTGCATGCAGAAGAGGTTGGCCCATTCCCAGTTGAAATTGTGCCCGAGGTGCAACTGGCAGCTCTTGCCTTTGGCGTATAACTCATGCAGCACCGTTAGGTCGCAGATAAAACGCTTCTGCAGCTGCTTTTTGCTCATGGTAAGCAGCTTGATGGTTTCCACCATCATATCGGTAAGGTTACGGTAGTATTTTTTAGCCAGCCGGTTGATTTCTTCCGGCGATTTATCCGGGAACGCCTGTTTCATATTGGCCAGCACCACTTGCTTCCGGTAACCGAATACGTAGTACACCAGTGCATACAGGATGTCACTGATGAAGTAAAGTACCGGGAAAGGCAATAAGGAAATGCCGTAACAAAAAACAAGTAGTAAATAGTACATATGCCTGTCTAAACTTGAATGCCCCGCAAAGGTAATGAAAACCAGCGGGTTGGCTTACAAGACAATATTTTGCACCAGTTCGCATTTGTACGGGTAGTCCGTATTGAAGTGCAGGCCTCTGCTCTCTTTGCGGAAGGCGGCGCCTTTTACGATCAGGTATGCGGCCGTGATCAGGTTACGCAATTCACATAACTGCGGAGATACCTCTGTTTTTTCGTAGAGGGCTTCGGTTTCTTCGTGCAGCATATCGAGGCGGCGCATGGCGCGGGCCAGACGTTCGTTGGTCCGTACGATGCCTACATAGTCGCTCATGATCTGTTTCAGCTCCTTGAGGCTTTGGGTGATGAGGATCATTTCCCGGGGAGCGGTGGTGCCGCGGGCGTCCCAGTCGGGCACGTTTTCCCGGAATTCCAGCGTATCTATTTTGCTGGTGGCGTCCATGAAGCAGCGGTGGGCAAACACCATAGCTTCCAGCAGGGAGTTGGAAGCGAGGCGGTTGGCGCCATGCAGGCCGGTGCTGGCGCATTCGCCGCAGGCATAGAGATTACGGATGGAGGTTTGGCCCCATTCGTTGGTTTTGATGCCTCCGCAGCTGTAGTGTGCTGCCGGCGCTACCGGGATCATCTGTGTCTGCACGTCGATGCCGGCGGCTTTACAGGTCTCGTAAATATTAGGGAAGTGGTGAATGAATTTTTCGATGTCCATATGGCGGCAGTCGAGATACACATACTCGGTACCGGTGATCTTCATCTCACTGTCGATGGCGCGGGCCACGATATCGCGTGGCGCCAGTGACAGGCGGGGATCGTACTTATGCATGAAGTCTTCGCCGTGGATGTTGCGGAGGATGCCGCCGTCGCCACGTACCGCTTCCGTGATCAGGAAAGAAGGGCTGACGCCGGGCTGGTAAAGGGCGGTAGGGTGGAACTGGATAAACTCCATATTTTCGATACGGCCTTTGGCGCGGTACACCATGGCTACGCCATCGCCGGTAGCGATGGTGGGGTTGGTGGTGCTGCGGTACACCTGCCCGTTGCCGCCGGTGGCCAGCAGCGTTACTTTCGCCAGGATGGTTTCTATTTTCCTGCTGTTGAGGTTGAGCACATAAACGCCGAAGCATTCCACGTCGGGCGTGGATTTGGTGACCAGGTAGCCCAGGTGGTGCTGCGTGATCAGGTCTACCACAAAGCAGTGGGTGACGAGATTGATATTGGGCCGGCGGTGGATGGCTTCCAGTAGTGCGCGTTCAATCTCTTTGCCGGTAATGTCTTTATGATGGATCACCCTGAAAACGGAGTGTCCGCCTTCGCGGCCCAGCGAGAAGTCACCGTCAGGGTTTTTGTCGAAGTTGGCGCCCCATTCGATGATTTCATTGACTCTTTCGGGCCCTTCTGTGACCACGATCTCCACAATCCGTTCGTTGCAAAGGCCGTCACCTGCGATGAGGGTGTCTTCTATATGTTTTTCAAAGCTGTCGTTTTCCAGATCGTTGACCACTGCCACACCGCCCTGCGCGTATTTGGTATTGGTTTCATCCTCACGGCTTTTAGTGATAACGGTAATTGTTTTATCGGGGCACTGCTGCGATACTTTGAGTGCATAGGTCAAGCCTGCAATCCCCGAACCGATGACAAGAAAATCTGTTTGCTGCATAGGGTACGAAATTACCGCTTTTTTAATACCAATACCGGTGATTTTTGTCACCGGCGGTAATACTGCACGGCGCCATACACCAGTCCTGCCTGCGCCAGCCCGTAGGTGAGCATGACCAGCTGTCCGCCTGCCGGCAGGGGATGATAAAACCGGCCCAGCGCAATGAGGGCGTCAGACAGCACAAAAAGCACCGCGCCTCCCAGGCAATACCAGGCCATACGCTGGTAACGGTAATGAAAGGCATGTATCACACTCTGCAGCATGATGGATATCACCAGCGAATAGATGATCACCGGGATGACCATACTGCCCAGGTAAGGCATCAGAAAGAGGATGTAACCGATGACCGCGGCGGCATTGAGAAATACCCAGTGGTATTTGCAGAGCGGAACCGGCGGATTCGAGTACCGTATCGTCAGGAAAAAGAAAATGTAAAAAACATGCCCCGCCAGGAAACAGCCCAGTCCCGGTAAAAAGAGGTGGTCAAACATCAGCAGTACATCTCCCAGCAGGCAAAACAACATGGCGCCATACATCCATGCCTTTTGTCTGGCCGGTACTGTTTCCCCGGCTGTCAGGAAGTAAACAGCCAGTAGCGGTACGAGTAATGGTTTGGTAGCAAAGCGGAGGCTGTCCATGTTCAGGCTGATCAATACCAGATCAGCAAAGAGGGTCAGGAAATACAGCGCTAACCATCTGGATGGGTTCATGAGTTGTGCAGGTTGTTATAACAAGATAACAAACTTTTGGCACAAACGTCAGGTGTTCAACAGAATAAGGAACGTTGATCCGTTGCCGTTATTGCCCGGGCTTAATACCTTCAGCTGTCCGCCATGCATCTGTATAATCTGTTGTGAGAGACTGAGGCCGATACCTGAACCGGTTTTTTTGGTGGTGAAGAAAGGGATAAAGATTTTGTTCATGGCGTCGGTATCGATACCAGGGCCGTTGTCGGTGATCTCAATGCAGACCTGCTGTATGTTATTGAGATACACTTTCATGTGGATACCGGGATTGTCGGTGTGTTCGAGGGCGTCCATCGCGTTTTTCACCAGGTTGATCAGTACCATCTGCAGCTGCGACACGTCGGCATGGATCTCTACATTTTCGGCGTCCACTTCCAGCTGGAACTGGATACCGGCCTGCTTCATGTCTGTCTGGAAAAGACTGCTTACGGTAGTTGCCAGTGATTTGATATTGACGCGGGTAAACTGCGGTTGCGGCAGCGTGGTATAGTCGCGGTAAGCGTTTACGAAGTTCATGATGCCTTTGCTGCGGCTTTCCACTGTCAGCAGGGCTTCCCGGAGGTCCTCAATGCCTTCCCGGTTGCCGGCGGAGGGGGCTATGTCGAGGTCCACGATTTCTTTCATGGTGCCAATGAGCGACACGATGGGGGTGACGGAATTCATGATTTCATGCCGTAATATTTTCGTCAGGTTCTGCCACGCTTCCAGCTCTTTTTTCTGCAGCTCGGAGTGAATATTCTGGATGGAGATGAGCTTGATAAGCCGTCCCTGCAGCCGCACGGTGGCGGCGTGGATAGACAGCTGCTGCTCCTGCCGCGTGGCGTACAGGGTTTTGTTGCCGGAAGACAGTTCCGTCAGTAATTCCGAGAGACCGGGGTGCACGGTTTTCAGTTCTGCAATATTGCGGAGGCGATAGATGCCCAGCAGGCGGAAAGCGGCGGGGTTGATCAGTTCTATCCGCCCTTCGGCGTCGAAGGAGAACACCCCGATACTGATATGCTGGATGATGGTATCGATGTATTTGAGATTGGCTTCTTTCTCGGCGCGGGTTTGCCGGAAGGCTTCCAGTACCTCGTTGAACTGGTGGTTGAGCATCCGGAAGCTCCTGCCCAGCTGGTTGTCTGCGCTGAAGCGGATAGAGAAATCTTCATACCGGATGGATTCGAGGAAGAGCGTCAGTTTACGGTTGATCCGGTTGAGATAATAGTAGATACCGTATATCTGCAGCGCTACCAGCGGGATGGTAAGGACTGCGAGCGGTGTCATGTCCCGCATGTACAGCCATACTACGGCGGCCAAAGTGATGGTGAGCAGTAGTATGCGGAGGATGATATTGAGGCTGAAGCGGTTCATGATAAGGAGGTTTGCCGGAGGCGGCTCCGGCAAACAGGCAGTTAAATATTGTATTTTTCGAGCCTCCGGTAGAGTGCCGCTCTGCTGAGGCCCAGTTCTTTCGCGGCTTCTGTGATATTCCCGTTACATTTTTTCATGGCCTGGGTGATAATGTTGCGTTCCATTTCTTCCAGGTTATAGCCGGTATCCATTTGCTGGTCCTGCGCGGCGTTGTTTTTCACGAACACGTCTTTGGCCTGCAGGGATTTGCCCTGGGAAAGGATCACGGCCCTTTCCATGGCGTGCTGCAGTTCGCGGATATTACCGGGCCATTCATATTTCTCCAGTTGCTGGATGAGCGATTCATGCAGGCTGTTGACCGGGCGTTTATATTTCTCCCGGTACAGTTGCAGGAAATGTTCTGCCAGTGGTACAATGTCTTCCCGGCGTTCGCGCAGGGGAGGCAGGTGTATTTCGATGGTGTTGATGCGGTAGAGAAGGTCCTGGCGGAACAGGTGTTGGGCGGCCTGTTGCTGGATATTACGGTTGGTGGCGCATATCAGTCTAACGTCGATGGGTATACTCTTGTTGGAGCCTACTTTGGTGACGGACCTGTTTTGCAGCACCGTCAGGAGTTTGGCCTGAAAGGGGATGGAGATGTTGCCGATTTCATCGAGGAAGATGGTGCCGCCGGCGGCTTCTTCGAAGCGTCCGGCCCTGTCTTCGCGGGCGTCGGTGAAGGCGCCTTTTACGTGGCCGAAAAGTTCGCTTTCAAAGAGTGTTTCGCTGATGGCGCCGAGGTCTACGCTGACGATAGGTTTTCCGCTGCGGTGTGATTGCTGGTGAATGTGTCTGGCCAGCATGTCTTTGCCGGTGCCGTTTTCGCCGAGGATGAGTACATTGGCATCGGTGGCGGCTACACGGGAAACGGTATCGAAGACGGCCTGCATGGCCGGGCTGTTGCCTACGATCAGGTTGCCGGTGTTGTGTACTACCGGCGGTTTGTCCAGTTTGGCTGCCCGTTTGTTGTAGGCTGACTGGATAGTGGCCAGTAGTTTTTCATTTTCCCAGGGTTTGAGCACGAAGTCCACTGCGCCGGATTTAATGGCCCTTACCGCCATTTCCACATCGCCGTAGGCGGTAAACAATACCACGGCTGTATCGGGTTTGATGTCGAGGATGCGGTCCAGCCATTCGAATCCTTCCTTACCGCTGCTGAGGTCACGGGTGAAGTTCATATCCAGCAGTATAACGTCGTAGTCGAAGTTGGTTACCAGATACGGGATTTTCTGCGGATTTTTTTCAAAATCCACCTGTTCGAAATGCCGTTTCAGCAGCAGTCGGGCTGCACGCAATACATCAACATCGTCGTCAACGATCAGAATTTTTCCGGGTTGCATGGTGGTCATGGGTAAAAGGTGAATGCAACAATATTACAGAAAGATTTTTTTACAAAAGCGCTTTATTTCAGGCTTTCCGAAAAGTGTCCGTTTATGAACACCGGCTGTCCGGCATAGGACGTTTTTCAACCGGTTTATCCCTCTGAATGCTTGATGGCGTGGTGTTTTGTGCTTTGGCATATGGATTGGAATTCCTTGGGCACAAACTTTTTGATAATTAACATGGACAGAAAAATAGAAAAGAAGTTCTGGAATAAAAAGCGCATCCTGATGATCAGCGGTGGCGGGCTGGTAGCATTGCTGTTACTGTATACGCTGATTTTTGCCGATCACCGGGCCACGCTGAATGTGGAGAAAGACAAGATCACGATCTCTACTGTTAAAAAGGGAACATTCGATGTATATATCGCTGTTACCGCCGTGGTGATGCCATTGAAGACCATCCGTCTCGATGCGATTGAAGGCGGCTATGTAAGCCGCAAGTATCTCGAAGGCGGCAGTATGGTAAAAGAAGGCGATTCCATCCTGAAACTGGACAACCAGCGTATGATGATGGAATTTGTGAACCACGAAACAGAGATCTACCGTCTGCGGAATGAGTTGCAGAACACCCGGTTGAATATCCGTCAGCAGGACTTTGTGATGCAGCAGACCATTTCCGACCTGGACGCCAAGATTGACGCTGCACAGGACCTTTACGACCGCAACAAACAACTGGTAGAGGAGAAGATCGTGGCCCGCCAGGAGTTCAATAAAAACAAGATTGAACTGGAGGGGCTGAAACGGCAGCGTGAGATCCAGACACAGTCCCAGGCCTATCAGCGGGACAATGCCCGTCAGCAGATTACGCAGCTGGAAGGGACCCTGTCCCGCACGCAGCGCAACCTGGAGCTGATGAAACAGAACCTCAACAGCCTGATTGTACGGGCCCCGGTGTCCGGCCAGCTGTCATCTATTGATGTGGAAGTGGGCTCCAGCATTACTGCCGGGCAGAATATTGGCCAGATTGACGACCTGAACGGGTTTAAGTTACGCGCAGACATTGACGAGCACTATGTATCACAGGTTTTTGCCGGCCTGAAAGCTACTTTCGAGTTCGACGGCAAATCTTATGACATGGTCGTTACCAAGGTGTATCCCGAAGTGAAAAGTGGTCGTTTTCAAGCGGATATGAATTTCGAAAAACAAGCACCTGAGGGTATCCGCCGTGGACAGTCCACTCCTATCCGGCTGGTGCTGGGCAAATCGCAGGAAGCGTTGCTGTTACCCCTTGGAGGCTTTTTCTCCGACACGGGCGGTAACTGGGTATACGTAGTGGATAAGGGCGGGAACAAAGCCGTTAAACGGAATATATCGCTCGGAAGGAAAAATCCTTTGTATTTTGAAGTATTGGAAGGGCTGCAGCCGGGTGACCAGGTGATCACCTCTTCCTACGAAAACTTTGGTAACAAGGATGTACTGGCATTTTAAAACATCACCTGTTTTTATATATACGAGTATTGTAAAACCATCATTCATTAAAGACAATCAAGAGATATGATACGTACCGTTAACTTACAAAAGCTGTTCACTACAGAAGAAGTGGAAACAACTGCGCTCAATGGCATTAACATGGAAGTGCAGGATGGGGAATTTGTGGCGATTATGGGACCGTCCGGTTGTGGAAAGTCCACCTTGCTGAATATACTCGGGTTACTGGACAATCCCAGTGACGGTGAGTATCATTTCTGGGGCAAAGAGGTGGCAAGAATGAGCGAGCGTCAGCGGGCGCAGCTGCGTAAGGGGTCTATCGGTTTCGTATTCCAGAGCTTCAACCTGATTGATGAACTAACCGTATATGAAAATGTAGAGCTGCCGCTGCTGTACCTGAAGGTGGCGCCGGCAGAACGGAAACAGAAAGTAGAGGAGGTGCTGGAACGGATGAACATAATGCATCGCCGCAACCACTTCCCGCAGCAGCTGTCCGGTGGCCAGCAGCAGCGTGTGGCCATTGCCCGCGCCGTAGTGGCCAAACCCAACCTGATCCTTGCGGACGAACCTACCGGTAACCTTGATTCCTCCAACGGTGAAGAAGTAATGAAGCTGTTGCAGGAACTGAATAATGCCGGTACCACCCTGATCATGGTGACCCACTCTCCTTATGACGCAGGGTTTGCCCACCGTATTATCAACTTATTCGACGGACGGGTAGTAACTGAGAACATTAAGGAACAGTTTCATGTGTGATTTTCTCCTTCCGCCATTTTAAAATCATCGCATCATGTTCCGGAATTATTACAGAATCGCGTTCCGTCATTTGCAGCGGCATAAGTTTCTCACTGTCATCAACGTTTTTGGGCTGGCAGTGGGAATGGCCTGCTGTATACTGATTGTGCTATACGTGCGGGATGAACTGAGTTTTGACCGCTTCCACCGTAAGGCAGATAGTATTTACCGGCTTACGAAAGTTGAAAGTAATAGTGCCAACGGCTCTATGGATCATGGTGCAAACACACAGATAGCTGTTGGCCCTGCGCTCAAAAAGGAGATCTCCGGCATTAAAGATGCGGTAAGAATATTCACACCGGGCACTACACTGTATACCTACGGAGATAAAAAGATACTGGAAGCGCATACAGGTTATGCCGATGCTTCTTTTTTTCAGATGTTTGATTTTCCGCTACTGGAGGGAGATCCCGCAACCGCACTCAGCACGCCTTATACCGTGGTGCTCACAGCCGGTGCCGCCAAAAGATATTTTGGTCAGGAATCGCCGATGGGGAAATTGCTGAAAGTGGGCAATAAGTATAATTGCACGGTTACCGGCGTAGCTGCTGATATGCCGGCTAATACGGACCTTCGGATGGAGGTTATTCAGTCATTTGCTACGCTGACCAGCGAAAACAGCCGTTGGGAAAGCCAGTGGTTCATGTTCACCAATAATGCCACCTATGTGGAGCTGGCCAAAGATGTTACCCCCACTGCATTAATACCCCTGTTAAAGAACTTTGTGGAGGTGCATATCGGGGAAATTACCAGGAAGTACGGAATCGAATTTTTTCTGGAATTACAGCCATTGAAGCATGTTCACCTACATCCCGACAGCGACAGCGGCGGGCCGGATAATACGCCCATGATCTGGTTGTATGTTGCCATTGCAGCCTTTATTGTAGTGATTGCCTGTATTAATTTTATGAACCTGACCACGGCCCGGGCGAATGAAAGGGCTAAAGAAGTAGGGCTTCGCAAGGCGTTAGGCGCCGAAAGGAGGAGCCTTGTGCTGCAGTTTCTGACCGAGTCGCTGGTGATCAGCCTGTTGTCGCTGATCGGCGCTTTACTGCTGGTGTTGGTTTTTATGCCGGTATTTAACACTATCACCGGTAAACAACTAACGTTGTTTACAGCAACGGATATGTCAGTTTATGGAGGCTTATTGTTGCTCGTGACCGCTGTAGGTCTGCTTGCAGGCAGTTATCCGGCCTTGTACCTCTCGGGATTGATACCTGTTAAAGTGCTGAAAGGCAGCTTTATTACTCCCGGCAGGAAGACATTTATCCGGCGGGCCCTTGTGGTATCGCAGTTTGCCATTGCAGTGATATTGATTGTCGCTTCTGTAGTCGTGTATACGCAGTTGCGTTTCTGGCAGAAGAAGAACCTCGGATTTGATAAAGATCATCTGGTGAACGTTTACCTCGACGGAATAGATTCCAAAGCCGGATTGCTGCGTACGGCAGTGAAAGAATTGCCGGGCGTGCAGGAGGCTTCCCGGAGCAATTTTCTGATCGGCGTAGGTATTATGAACGGTACCGCTATTGCGAGAGAAGGGGTGGATAACAAAGAGTCTTTTGTTGCCAACGTGATCAGCGGCGACGACGCACTGTTGAAAACAACAGGGATTAAGCTGATAGCCGGCAGGGACTTTGATCCCACGATGGCAACGGATTCGACGGCAGCATTTATTGTAAACAGAGCGGCAGCTAAACGACTAGGGTTTGCAGATCCGCTGGGTAAACGGATTGAATGGAGACCCGGTAATCTGACCAAACACGGAACGATCATAGGAATGGTAGAGGACTTTAATTTTCGTTCCCTGCATTATCAGATAGACCCTGTTGTTTATCAAATAAGACCGGAAGATGCGGAAGTACTGACGATAAGGCTTGCGCCCGGTGATAGCCAGAAACAACTGGCGAATATTGAGCGGGTATGGAACCGGTTTGCCCCAGACAGCCCTTTCAACTTTTCTTTTATAGACCAGGCCTTACAGTTACAGTATACCGGTGAACGTACCATGGGAAAGATATTCGGCATATTTGCCGGTCTTGCCGTGTTTATTGCCTGTATGGGATTACTGGGACTCTCTATGCTGATAGCCCGGCAACGGACGAAAGAAATTGGTATCCGTAAAGTACTGGGAGCTTCTGTGACGCACGTATCCGCGTTGTTGTCGCGCGATTTTCTCAAGCAGGTGCTGGCGGGCGTCGCCATCGGGTTACCGATAGCCTGGTATGCTATGGAACAGTGGCTGAGCCATTTTGCTTTCAGGGTACACCTGTACTGGTGGCTGTTTGCGCTTACGGCTTTCATTGTTATCCTGATAGCGCTGTTTACCGTGAGTATCCAGTCGGTGAAGGCTGCGCTCATGAACCCGGTAAAATCACTGAGAACAGAATAATTGCTACTTACGTATATGCTACTCCGTTACATACAAATTGCTTTCAGGAACCTGCGTCGGCAGAAGCTCTTCGCTTTTATCAATATTGCCGGGCTGGCGCTGAGCATGACCGTATGTCTGATGGTATTAAAGTCCACCAAAAAGAATTTCAGTTACGATAAATTTCATCCTGCGGCCTCCCGTACCTGGCGGATCACTTCCCAGGCGATAACGCAGGAGGGAAAGCATTACCATATGGCCAGCGCGCCTTTGCCGCTGACCAACGTATTGCGGCAGGATTACGCCATCGCGGAGGACGCGGTAAGCCTGTACGGCGTTTTAAACGGCAACGTAACCGCCGGTAAGAAGAAACTGCCCGTCAGTGGCGCCTTTACGGAACCAGCCTTCTTCCGGGTATTTGGCTTCCGGTTACAGAGCGGTAATCCGGCCACAGCTTTGTCTGCGCCTAACAGCATCGTATTAAGCGAGGCTGCTGCCAGCCGCATTTTCGGCACTGCGTCCGCCATGGGCAAGGTGGTGCATTTTGAGAAACTGGGCGATTACATCGTTACCGGTATCCTGGCGCCCCCGCCGGGGTTGAGCCATATCGATTACGAGGCTTATGCTTCGCTTTCCTCGGTGCCGGCGCTGGAGCAACAGGGCCTGTTACCGGAGCGGCTGCTGAACTGGAACAACGTACAGGACGGGTATGTATATGTAAAGCTTAAACCGGATGTCAGCGAAGCGGCGCTGGCCACCGCCTTGTCCTTTATCTCTCAAAGATATTATCAGCCGGCTTCCAAAGGGGTTGGCAGCATTACGCTGGAGCAGCAGTCACTCCGCAGTATCTCCCCTTCCCGGGAAATGTATAACGATATTGGCAGCGCGCCGCCCTGGGGCAAAGTACTGGCGGAAATAGCCGTTGGTTTTGCTTTGCTGGTATGTGCCTGCTTTAACTATATTAATTTATCCATTGTTCGTTCGCTGCAGCGGGCGCGCGAAGTGGGCGTCCGTAAAGTCAACGGCGCCTACCGCTGGCAGGTATTCATGCAGTTCATCGTCGAATCGGTGATCATGTGCCTGCTGGCACTGATACTGGCCATGGCATTGCTGATATTGGCGGAACATTATACTTCTATCGGCATCGGCTTCCTTTCCGGTGAACCGGTAGACTATATGCTGATAGGGTGGTTCCTGCTCTTCAGCGTGCTGACGGGCGCGCTGGCGGGCATTATCCCGGCCTGGGCGCTGTCGTCTTTTCAGCCGTCCAAGGTACTGCGCAACATGGTGGACATCAAACTGTTCGGTGGACTGGGACTGCGCAAAACCCTGATCGTGATACAGTTTTCGTTGTCGCTGACAGCCATCGTCTTTTTTGTGACCGTGTACCGGCAGTTTGCCTATAAAGCCGCTTATAACATGGGGTTTGCCCGTGAGAACATATTGAATGTACCGCTGGCAGACGCTGACTTCCAGCTGATGAAAGACAGGATGATGCAGGTGAAAGGCGTGGAGATGATCACCGCCAGCTCAGGCACCCTGGGCGTTCCCCGCCACAGTGGTTTTATGCAGATAAAAACAGCGGTCAACGGGAACCATATGCAGGCGGGCTACTATGCCGGCGACGCCGACTTCCTGAAAGTGATGCAGCTCAGGCTCCTGGCGGGGTCCGGCTTTCCGGCCAATATGCCCCGGGACCATGAACAATATGTTATCGTCAATGAGCAGATGGTGAAAGCGATGAACCTCACATCTCCGTCAGACGCCATCGGGAAAGCCATATGGCTTACTGATTCCGCTATGGTGAGCATCATCGGGGTAGTAAAGGATTTTAATTATCAGCCTATAGAAGCGCCCGTGTTTCCAATGGCCATCCGGTTTGTGCCGGGGCAGTTCACACAGCTGCAGGTGCTGGTAAACACAAATGACAAAGACGCACTGACAGCGGGCATCAAAAAAGCCTGGATGGAGATGCATCCGGGAGAAACGTTTTCTGCGGAATGGATGAGTGACCTGATGCGGGAGAAAACCAGCGGCAAAGAGCCGGTGTCAGGATTGGCAATACTGGTATTTATGATCACCGTGATAGCCGCGCTGGGCCTGCTGGGCGTGGTGTCTTACACAACATTTACCCGCCGGAAGGAAATTGGCGTCCGCAAAGTAATGGGCGCCGGCGTATCCGGATTGGTGCTGCTGCTTTCCCGTAATTATCTCCGCCTTATCCTGCTGGCAGGATTGATTGCGCTGCCGCTCGGGTATCTGGCCAGTCAACTGTTCCTGCAAATATTTGCCAACCGGATCAGCATAGGTTTTTTTACACTGGCAGGCAGTTTTGTTGCGCTGCTGGGGATCGCGCTACTGGCGATCATCTCCCAGACATGGCGGGCAGCGCGGTCTAACCCGGTGGATGTATTGAGAAATGATTAAAATATTATAAAGAGTATAACAAGTGAACAGCAAATCAGAGTGTGTTTCTACGCGCCCTGTTTTATTTTCTAACTTTTAAACGAACGATATCTCATGTTTACAAGCTACCTCAGGATTGCCTGGCGGAATTTATGGAAGCAGAAAGTATTTGCGGCAGTAAACGTGACCGGCATGAGTATCGCTATCTGTGCAGCGCTGCTGCTATCCCTTACCGCCTATAAGGAGTGGAGTTATGACGATTTTCAACAGCACCGGGACCACATTTACCAGTTGTACCGGGAAGACCATCAGTCAAACGGCACCCGTATTTCCAAAAGCTTTTCAGAACCGATGGCCGGGGTGTTACGGAAAGAAGTACCGGGCGTAAAACATGTTACCCGTATCGGCGGCGATAATCTGTCCGTACGGTACAAGGATAAGAGTATTTACCTCGATGTGCAGATGACAGACCCCGATTACCTGCAGATGTTTTCTTTCCCTTTGCAGAAGGGAAACCCCCATACGGCGCTGGACCGGCTGGACCAGGTGGTGCTCACCCGGAGGTCTGCCTCCTCGCTTTTTAACGGGGAAGATCCGGTTGGAAAAACAGTGGAGGTAAATATCGGAGAGCAGTGGAAACCGTTTGTCGTTTCAGCGGTAGCGGACAATATCCCGGACAACTCTTCGCTTTCTTTTGAGGCGCTGATAAGGTTTGAGAACGTAGAAAATTATGCTGACATTCGTAATGACTGGCATACTTCCTCTTATCCTGTTATGCTGGAAATGGCGCCCGCTGTTTCCGCGGCCGCACTGCGTAAAGATCTGGTGCAGGTAGCGCACAAATATATGGGGGACCTCATCCGGGACCTGAAAGGGATGGGAGGAGCACCTGATGAAGACGGGGAGTTCCTGCGTATCCGGACGATACCACTGAGCGACCTGCATCTTTCGCCTCACAGCGTTTTCGGCACCGGTTTGAATCCCTTTTATCCCTGGATGATGGTGATGCTGGCCTGCCTTATTACCGGTATCGCCTGTGTTAATTTTATCAACCTGTCTATCGCCAGATCGTTTACCCGTGGCAGTGAGATAGGGCTGCGAAAGGCGCTGGGCGCTATGGACAGGCAGCTGATGCTGCAGTTTTGGAGCGAAGCTTTCCTGCTGTGTTTTATTTCTCTGGTGCTAAGCCTGTTGCTGGCAACGCTGTTGTTACCTTACTATAATGCCACTTTCAGGCATGCCCTGAGTTTCCGCCTCTTTCAGAACGGATGGCTGATATTGGGCACTGCCGCCACTTTCTTTGGTATAACCCTGCTGGCCGGCGGTTATCCTGCATGGAAGATAGCAAGGGTGAATATTATACAGGTATTGAAAGGTAAGCTGGACCTGGGCAGGGGCGGGCGCGTACGTAACGGCCTGATTGTTTTCCAGTTCATGGTAGCGGCCCTGCTGATCAGCTGTACAGCCGTTATCTGGCAGCAGCTTAATTTCATACGTGCCACACCGTTAGGCTATAATACCACGCAGGTGATCAGTATTCCGGTAGGGAATGCTCCGCAACAGGCGCTTACTGCCATGCGCAACCGGCTGGCATCTGAACCTGCGGTAGAGAGTATTACCGCCAGCACCCTGAATATGGGCCTCGGGAAAGACGGATCATCCGGCAACTGGACGCTCGGCTTCGACTACAAAGGAAACCATGTCAATACGCAGGCGATGGTGGTAGACTACGATTATGCTAAAACGTTAGGTCTGACTTTAATTGCCGGCCGCGATTTTTCCCGCCGGTACGGCGCCGATACCACCGGGGTGGTGATCAACGAGCAAATGGCTAAACAGCTTGGGGAGAAGGACCCGCTGAACGTTGTATATAACGCCAATGGTAATAACTATCATGTGATTGGTGTGGTAAAAGACTATCACTTCGAGTCACTTCGTAAAAAGATAGACCCGCTGATGTTATCCATGTCGGCATCGGCCCGCAAGAGCTATCTTTTTGTGAAAGTGAATACCAACCATCCGGCCGCCACCATGGAGCGAATCAGCGCTCTCTGGAAAGAAATTGATCCGTTGACAATGAGCGAGCCCAGCTTCCTTGATGAAAATACCGACCGGCTCTATCGCCAGGAGGCCCGTTTCTCCAGGATATTTATGAGCGGCGCGGTACTGGCCATTCTCATCTCCTGCATGGGACTGTTCGCTATTGCCATGCTGGTGATGGCGCAGCGGCGTAAGGAAGTTGGTATCCGTAAAGTGCTGGGCGCCTCCGTGAGCAGTATTGTAATGTTGTTGTCGAAAGATTTCCTGAAGCTGGTACTCGTCGCGGTACTGGCGGCAACACCCATCTCGTGGTACCTGATGCAGCGCTGGCTGAACGGGTTCGCGCTTCATGTAGAAATTCACTGGTGGATGTTTGCCGGCGTTTGCGCGGTGGCAGTGGTCATTGCCCTTGCAACGACCAGTCTCCAGACTGTCAGGGCGGCGCTGGCCAACCCGGCAGAAAGCCTGAAAGCAGACTAACGATTAACTGATCATAAACAAATGCCTGATGTGGAAAAACTATTTTAAGATAGCTGTTAAGAACCTGCTGAAACGCAAGTTGTATGCGGGTATCAACGTTTTCGGACTGGCTACGGCTATCGCCTGTTTTGTATTATTATCCCTATATCTCGAGAACGAATGGACGTACGACCGGTGGTATAAAAACGTGACAGAACTGTATCGTTTGCGTATGGACTACGGCCAGAAAGGGGAGAAGCCGGTACAGACAGCCCTCACGCCCAATATCCTGGCTACTGCTATTAAAGACCAGCCGGAGATTGAAAAAGTGGTGCGGGTGTACCACCGTGATGTAAGTATTCAGTATAAAGACAAAAGCTGGAACGAAAAGCGGTTCCTTTATGCTGACGCCCCGTTTTTCCAGCTGTTTTCTTTCCCCCTGAAAGCCGGCAATGCTGCGACCGTGCTGAGCGGGCCAGATATGGTGGTGATATCAGCGTCTATGGCGAAAAAATATTTCGGAGATACTGACCCGGTGGGCAAGACCCTGCTGATCAATGGCAAGCGCTCTTACCAGGTGACGGGCGTTGCCGCAGACGCTCCTTCCAATACACATCTCAAGTTCGATTTTGTAGCCAGCTACAGTACGTTGCAGCTGAAGGAATATTGGGGTTCGGCTAATTATTACACCTATGTGCAGGTGCAGCATCCGGCACAACTGTCAACGCTTCAGGCGAGCCTCACCGCGCTGGCGCGGCAGCAGCTTGGCGATGAAGAACGTAACAGCGGCGCCTCGCTGAATTTTGTGCCGGAGCGTGTGGCGGATATCCACCTGCATTCTGTAGCGGCCGATGTCACCGAAGCCAAGGGGGATATGCGCTACAATTATGTTTTCGCGCTCATAGGCGGCATGTTGCTGATCATTGCCTGCGTTAACTTCATGAACCTCGCTACGGCACGTTCTACCGAGCGAAGCAGGGAAGTAGGGGTGCGTAAGGCGCTGGGCGCGCAACGGGGACAGCTCTTCTGGCAGTTTATGATGGAATCGGCACTGCTGACCGGCATTGCGCTGGGCATCGGGTTGCTGCTGGCAAGACTGCTGCTGCCGGCTTTCAACCAGCTGGCGGATGTGCAGTTGCAGATGGGAGGCACCGGTGGTTACCGGATCTACATGGTACTGGCGGTCATTTTCGTCCTTGTATCCTTCGTTACGGGAATTTATCCTGCATTGTTCCTGTCCGGCTTCAGACCGGTGCAGGTGTTGAAAGGATCACAGACCGCCCCGCCCCGGGGCCGCGGCATCCGTCAGTCACTGGTGGTATTCCAGTTTGCGGCGTCTATTTTCTTCATCATCTGTACGCTGGTGGTACAGCAGCAGATGCAATACATACAGCATAAAAAACTGGGCCTGGACCGTTCGGAGGTATTGGCGCTCAACGGCTTCAAAGCCGATGCACAGGTGCTGGAATCCTTTAAGGGACGGCTGCTGCAGCTCTCCGGGGTAACGCACGTAACCGCTTCGGCCGAATCGCCGGTAGATGTCCAGGGAGGCTACAGCATAGACCATATAGAAGGCAGGCCTGCATCTTATACGCTGAACATCAACGCGCTGCCTGTTGAAAAAGATTACCTGAAAACATTGGGCATCACCCTGTTGTCCGGGGAAGACCTGACCCATGCCGACATTGCGGATATCCTGAAAGAGCCGTCCGAAGCGCGGGCGTATCACTTTTTCCTGAACGAGACAGCGGTCAAAAAGCTGGGCTGGACGCCGGAAGCCGCCGTTGGCAAGCGGATGATGCTCAACGGCCGCGAGGGGACCGTAAAAGGTGTTGTGAAAGACTTCCACTTCGCGTCCATGAAAAGCAAAATTGAGCCTATCGTGGTATTCCCGGAATACGACTGGTTTCAGCAGATCTACGTAAAAACAGGGGGAAGTGACAAACAACAGGTGATTGCCGCCATAGGTGCGCTTTGGAAAGAAGTGCAGCCGGCAACGCCGTTTGACTATCATTTCCTGGACGACGACTTCAACCGGATGTATAAATCAGAATACCGGGTAGGTGCTGTGCTGGGTGTTTTCGCCACGCTGGTAATGATCGTTTCCTGCCTGGGTTTACTGGGGCTGGCTGCGCTGACAACGCAGCAGCGTACGCGGGAAATCGGTATCCGTAAAGTGCTGGGCGCTTCCGTGACAAATGTGGTGGCCATGTTGTCGAAAGACTTTATCAGGCTGGTGCTGCTGGCACTGCTGCTGGCCGTGCCCGTAGCCTGGTATGTTGGCCGCAACTGGCTGGATGCTTTTGCTTACCATGCTTCCCTGAGCGTATGGCTCTTTGTGGCCGCCGGCGCGCTGGCCATCGTGGTAGCTCTGCTGACGGTCAGCCTGCAGTCTGTGAAAACAGCCACCATGAATCCTGTAAAAAGCCTTAGAGCGGAATAAAAAAACGAGCGATGTTTAAAAATTATTTCCTTGTAGCAGTCAGAAATATATGGCGTAATAAAGTCTTCTCCCTGTTGAATATCATGGGGTTAGTGACAGGAATCGGTGCTGCACTGGTAGTGTACCTCGTGGTATTTTACGAATCGGGGTTCAACAAAGCAGTAGCCGACACGGACCGTATTTTCCGGGTGGTTTCCACGATCAGCTTTTTGGGAGACAGCATAAAGAACAACGGTGTGCCCGTTCCCGTTATAACGGTAGCGAAGGAGAATATACCGCAGGTAGAAAATACTGTACATTTTTTTATTAACAATACTACCGCCCTTATTACCGCCGGGGGAAAAGACTTCAAGAATAAAGAGGACATCATTTTTGCAGACAAGGGCTATATGGACATGCTGGGATACGAGTGGCTGGGCGGAGATGCCGCCACCGCCTTGTCTCAACCGCTGTCGGTAGTATTGACGAAGGAGCGCGCCCGTGTTTATTTCCCCAACACGCCGATAGCGCAGGTGCTGGGAAAGCAGCTCCTATATGATGACAGTATCAGGGTCACCGTGACAGGTGTGGTGAAAGACCTGGCCTACGATACAGATTTCTGGTTCAGGGAGATGATTTCGCTGCCTACCCTGCAAACCAATGCCGCTTTAAAGAAAATCTACCTGAGCGACAACTGGCAGAGCATCAGCTCTTCTACCCAGCTGCTGGTCAAACTCCGTCCCGCTGCCCGCCCGCAGGATGCCCTTGCCATACTGGATAAGTATATATCGCAGCATGATACAAAGGATTTTAAGACAGTATTGTCGCTGCACCCGTTGAGCGATCTGCATTTTGATGTCGGGTTCGAAGCGTACCGCCGTACCGCGAGCAGAAAGCAGTTGAATATCCTGTCCATGATAGCCGTGGCTTTGCTCGGGCTGGCAGTCATCAATTTTGTGAACCTGACAACGGCGCAGGCTTCCCGCAGAGCGAAAGAAACCGGCATCCGGAAAGCGATCGGGGGTACTACCGGGCAGCTGATCAAACAGTTCCTCGGGGAAACGATGATCCTCACCCTGCTGGCCGCTGTGCTGGCGTTGCTGCTGGCGCCGCTCCTGATTATCAGCTTCCATACTTTCCTGCCGGACGATCTGCCCGTTACGCAATTGTATACGGTGCCCGTGTTGTCGTTCCTGTTCCTGTTAGCGGTAGTGGTGGCGTTCATCGCCGGTATCTACCCGGCTTATGTGCTGGCGCGGTTCCAGCCGGTAGCGGTGCTGAAATCCAATACAGGGCATCGCGGCGGAAAGGTCTGGGTGCGTCAGACATTGACAGCCGTGCAATTCACCGTCGCACAGTTTTTTGTCATTGCCACGCTGATTGTCAGCAAACAAATCAGTTTTTCCCTGAATAAAGACCTTGGCTTCCGGAAGAACGCCGTTCTTACCGTTAACACGCCGCGGCGCGATCCCGACCAGGCCAAACGCAGGCTGCTGGAAGAACGGGTGGCCGCCTTGCCGGAGGTGGAGATGGTGAGCCTGGCGGCGAACACACCCGCCATCAGCGGTACGGAAACATCTATTTTAAAGTATAACAATGGCCGCCAGGAGGTAGATAAAACAGTAGAAGTGCGTTATGGCGACAGTAACTATCTTCCGTTGTACCAGCTTCGGCTGCTGGCCGGCAGAAACATCGCCACCACAGATTCCGTGCGCGAGTGGCTGCTGAATGAAAAAGCGGTGACGGCCTTTGGCTTTAAAAGGCCGCAGGATGCCATCGGGCAGGTGATAGAAGGCCATCCGGTGGTGGGAGTGGTCGCAAATTTCAGTGCAGCCAGCGTGCGCAGTGAAATTCCCGCCATGGCCATAGGCAGCGATGCGCTGAGACGGCACCGGGTGCTGCACGTACGGCTGCGTAATCCCGGTGAAGGAGGCGTAGTATGGAATAATGCCATCAGCGGTATTGAAAAAGCCTGGAAGGACCTTTATCCGCGGGAGGAGTTCAGCTATGAGTTCCTGGATAAAACCGTCGCCAATATGTACCGGCAGGAGCAGCGGATGGGCAGCCTGTTGAACTGGTGCGCCGGCCTGGCTATTTTTATCAGTATCCTCGGCTTGCTGGGCCTGGTTATTTTTACCACTGACCAGCGTACGAAAGAAATAGGTATCCGCAAGGTACTGGGCGCCACCGTATGGCAGGTAGTCCGTATGCTCACGACCGATTTTATGAAGCCGGTACTGGTTGCATTCCTGCTGGCCATCCCCTTGTCGTGGTGGGTGATGAGCCAATGGCTGCAGTCTTTTGTTTACCGCACCAGTCTTACCTGGTGGGTGTTCGCCGCCGGCGGCGTGATCATGGCCCTGATGGCCCTCGGGGCCATGAGCCTGAAGACCGTGCGGGCAGCCCTCAGCAATCCGGCCAATACTTTAAAAACTGAATAAAAAGATCCGGTGAAATGAACTTATATTGCTTCACCGGAAAATTGTAAGCAAGTCCAAATTTCAAAAAAAATTATCATGATAGAACTGCAGAAAATATCCAAGCATTACCCGGTAGGATTTGGTAAAAACGAGATCCTGAAAGACGTTGACCTGACGATCAGGGAAGGCGAATTTGTGTCTATTATGGGACCTTCCGGATCTGGTAAATCAACCTTGCTACATATTCTGGGATTGCTGGAAGAACCTTCTGCCGGGCAATATCTCTTTCAGGGAGAGCGGGTGGATAAAATGAACGAGAAAAAACGGACGCAGTTGCACCGCGGCGCCATTGGTTTCGTATTTCAGGCTTATCACCTGATAGATGAACTGACCGTTTATGAAAACATCGAGACCCCGCTTTTATATAAAAACCTTTCCGGTTCTGAAAGAAAGAGCAAGGTGGCGGATGTGCTGGACCGTTTTAATATGGTAGCCAAAAAAGACCTTTTCCCCAACCAGCTCTCCGGCGGCCAGCAGCAGCTGGTAGGCATCGCCCGCGCTATTGTGGCCGAGCCGAGGGTAATACTGGCGGACGAACCTACCGGCAACCTGCATTCGGACCAGGCGAAGGTGATCATGGAACTTTTTAAACAACTGAATGACCAGGATAAAATAACCATTGTACAGGTGACCCACTCTGACCTGAATGCTACCTATGGCAACCGGATCATCCAGATCCGGGACGGGCATATACAGGGGTAACGACAGATGGTGCGCTTAATCAGTATTAATCTCCAAAAAAAAGACTATGTTGTATACGCATGGCGTTGGGTATGACACCATACCTAACAAAATTTTGCCTTCTATCAAGAAGCGAGGAAAACTATCCTTACATTTATTATATTTTTGGCCTGTTATGAGAATATCCCAAATCGCAGGATTTTTCCTGTTCTTCTGCTTCTTTGCTAACATAACCCCGGCTGTAGCGCAGGATACGTGGAGTTTGAAACGCTGTGTGGACTATGCTATGGAACACAGCATCACTGTAAAACAACAGGAGGTGCAAAAACGGCTTGCAGAACTTACGCTGCAACAAAGCCGCCTCAGTATGATACCCGGCTTCTCCGGCAACGTCAGTGCAGGGTATTCCGATGGTCGTATCGCCAGCATTCAGGATAACGCCTATATCAACCAGTCTGTCTTCAACGCCAGTGGTTCACTTAATATGAGAGGCGATTTGTTCAACTGGTTTTCAAAACAGAACCAGATAGCAGCCAACAGGCTGGATGCAGAATCCAATAGTTTCCTGCTGCAAAAAGCCCGGAATGACCTCGCTTTCAATGTTGCAACAGCATTTCTGCAGATCCTGCTGAAGGAAGAACAGGTAAAAGTAAACGAGGTACAGGTAAAACAAACCTTGTCAAACCTCGACAATACCAAAAAGCTGGTAATCGCCGGTTCTGTTCCGGAAAGCAACCAGGCCGACCTGGAAGCGCAACTGGCGCAGGACAGCACCAACCTGGTGACCGCCAGGAATGATGTAATTTTGGCTATCTTGCAGATGAAGGCTTATCTGAACCTCGGATTTGAGATTCCTTTCGTACCGGAAATCCCGGAGAACATCGCCACGCTGCCGATGACACCTCTCGGGGAAATGGACCCGGAAATGGTGTATAGCGCCGCGCTGACCACCTATCCGCTGGTAAAATCCGATGAGCTCAGGATCAAAAGTGCAGACAGGGCCTACCGTTCAGCGAAAGGACAGCTATACCCGACCTTGTCCCTGGTGGGTGGGCTTTCTACCAGCTATGCCAACAACTTCTATGACCGTGACGGAAAGCTGATCCCTTTCAACAAACAGCTGGATAATACCTTCGGTAAAAATATCGGGCTGAGTCTGGGAATTCCGCTGTTCAGCGGCTGGCAACAAAGGACCGCTGTAGCAAAGGCAAAAGTGAATGTACATAGCATGGAACTGAGCCGCGACCTTGACAACCAGAAACTACGGCAGGACATCTATACCGCCCATGCCAACGCGGTGGCCGCCCTTCAGAAATTCAACGCTTCCACTACCGGCGTAATGGCCGCCCAGAAAGCGTATGACTTCGCCACCAAACGTTTTAACCTTGGATTAATGAACACCATTGATTATATCACAACGCAAACCAGATTGTTCAAAGCCCAGATTGATAAAGTCTCGGCGCAATACGATTACATTTTTAAAATGAAATTGCTGGAGTTCTACCGGGACCAAAGAATATCCCTGTAGACAGCCGGGAAATAAATTGCTTTATGAAGAAGAATAAAAAGACCCTTTTTTGGCTCACGGGCTTAGGTTTACTTGTTATTTTGCTCATTGTTTTAAAAGTTTCGGGTGTTATCGGTAAAGAAGAAGCACTGAACGTAGCGGCAGACAAAGCAGAAAAAAAGAATATCATTGAGGTAGTAACCGCCAGTGGCAAGATTTATCCCGAAATAGAAGTAAAAGTCAGCTCCGACGTATCAGGCGAAATTACAGAGCTGACAGTACTCGAAGGGGATACTGTGGCAAAAGGCCAGGTGCTGGCCCGTATTTACGGAGATATTTACGGTTCTATGGTGGACAAAGCCATGGCTTCCGTTAGTCAGTCACAGGCACAGCTGGCCAATACCGCTGCTGCGCTCAATTCCTACAAAGCCCGCCTTGACCAGAACAAGGCCGCTTATCTTCGTAATAAAGAATTGCTTTCCCAGAAAGTGATCTCCCGCTCCGAGTTTGAAACCAGCGAAGCCACTTTCCTCGCTTCCCAGGCGGATTACAACGCGGCGGTGCAACAGATCAACAGCAGTAAGTTTGGCGTGCAGAGCGCACAGGCCAATCTGAAAGAAGCTAACAAAAACCTCGGTCGTACCACGATCGTAGCTCCCATGAACGGTATCGTATCCCTGCTCAATGTAAAGAAAGGGGAACGCGTGGTAGGTACCGCCCAGATGACCGGTACCGAAATGCTGCGTATCGCTGATCTGAGCCGTATGGAAGTACAGGTGGACGTTGGCGAGAACGATGTCCCCAAAGTGAAATACGGTGATACCGCCATCATCGAGGTAGACGCCTATAACAACCGTCGTTTTAAAGGGGTGGTAACCCAGATCGCCAGCTCCAGCAAAGGCGCTGCTACAGCTACCACTGCCACTGCCTCTTCAGCGGAACAGGTGACCAGCTATATTGTGCATATCCGCATTCTGCCGGAATCCTATGCAGATCTGCTGAACCCTGCCCTTCACAAAGCATTTCCTTTCCGCCCCGGTATGAGCGCCAGCGTGGATATACAGACCCGGCATGAAAACAACGTGCTGTCTATACCCATCAATGCCGTTACCACCCGCGACACTGATTCCACAAAGAAAGAAGAGAAAAAACCGGAAGATGCCAATAAGAACACCGCAGCGCTGAACGAAGTGGTATTTGTATTGCAGAAAGACAACACCGTGAAAATGGTGCCCGTAAAAACCGGTGTGCAGGACGACACCAATATCCAGATCCTGTCCGGCTTACAGGAAGGTGACCAGGTGATCAGCGCGCCCTACAGCGCCGTGTCCCGCACCCTGAATAATGGCAAGAAAGTGAAGGTGGTGCCTAAAGACAAACTTTTCGAAGGGCAGAATAAATAATTGCTCGCAAAGAAATAAAGTTGGCAAAAGAACGCAAAGATTTTGCTGACCAGGTAAGAAAGCAAAGGAGCGAAGATCATATGATCTTCGCTCCTTTGCTTTCTTACCAAATAAGGTCTTCTTTGCGCCTTTGCGTGCCGGATTTCCTATCTTGCGTAAAATTAGCATTGTGAGCAAGGAGAATCGCATTGGTATTATCGGCAGTGGCAGTTGGGCTACTGCATTGGCCAAGATACTGACAGACAATGGACAGCATATCCACTGGTGGATCCGCAATGAAGATACCATCCGGCATATGCAGCAGCGCCATCATAACAAACATTACCTGACTTCTGTATATTTTGATACCAGCCTGTTGTCGCTCAGCAGCGATGTGCGTGCTGTGGTGGCAGCCTGTGATGAGCTGGTGCTGGCGGTGCCTTCGGCGTTCCTGACAGAAGTGCTGGAGCAGCTCCCTGCTTCGGCGCTGGAAGGGAAGAAGGTGATTTCGGCCATTAAAGGACTGGTACCGGGCAATAACCAGCTGATCAATGAGTACCTGGAAGAACGTTTCCGGCTGCCGGCTGCACATTACTTCACCATCACCGGGCCTTGCCATGCGGAGGAAGTGGCCAATGAAAAACTCTCTTATCTTACTTTCTCAGGCGTACATCAGGAGGCCGCACAGGCTATTGCCGATAAGTTTACCGGCAGCTATTTGCAGACGATCGTCAATACAGATATGATTGGCGTGCAGCTGGCCGCGGTGATGAAAAATATCTATGCGCTGGGGGCGGGGATTGCGCACGGCCTGGAATATGGCGATAATTTCCTGAGCGTATATATCACCAACTGCTTCCGGGAAATGCAGGCTTTCCTGGAGCAATACGAGGCCCGCAAAGCGGAGCTGCAGGGCAGCGAACCTACGGTGCATAACTACAGCGCCAGCGCCTACCTGGGCGACCTGCTGGTGACCTGTTACTCCCTGCATAGCAGGAACCGGACTTTCGGTAACATGATCGGGAAAGGATACTCCGTTAAAGCAGCGCAGCTGGAGTTAAATATGATTGCAGAAGGGTATTATGCCAGCAAATGCATGTATGAGATGAACAAGGAGATAGGAGCGGTGATGCCTGTTGCCCAGGCGGTGTATGCAGTATTATGGCAGCAGGTGCATCCATCCGAGGCCTTTCTTTCACTTGAAAAAGGATTTATCTGACACGAGGACTGACGACTAGTAGTCGTCATAGTCCTCATAATTATCTTCCCCTACTTTTACAATGGCTTTTACTTTGGGAAAATACTGTTTGATAAGGGCAGCTATTTTCTCAAAGAGATAGTCGTCTAATTTTGGTCCTTCATAGTATTCCACTTCATTGGTCTCGTCTGAAATGATGTATTCTGTAACTGTCTGATCTACAATTGCCAGGAATCTTCTTTCTTTGGCTACTTTCCGGATGTTGATTTTAGTGGGGACTCCATCCACGTTGAGGGTACATGCAATATGTCGCATAAGCGCGGTAAGGTTTTATAATGAATAGATAGATTTTGATCCAAGTAAATCGCCGATACTATAAAACGTCAAAAAAAGAAGTGTGTTAATCTTTGGTTAATTGGGCCCGATATGGTCGTGAGTTTAAAAATAAGCAAGTTTGGACAATTAACAAAATTGTATACTTTTTTTGATGTTTTATAAATATTTTAAATTATTTTTTCATCTCTTATGTCCTGTGCCGCCCAACAACCTGCTGTGGCCGGAGATCCGCTATTATGGCTGCAAGACAATCAGTGCCATGATTTACCCCCAGCCAGGCATCCGCGCCGGAACCGCTTGTGATATGTGCTTTCAGTGATCCCTTCACATCCTTGGTTTTATGGATGTATCCACTGCGAATGCTGTGCTTTGCCCCCCTGTTTCCGGTAAAGGAAACAAATATTTTACAATTATAATAATAAATAGATATATCAAATGTTAATTACTTCTTAACGCCGGGCAAAAATTGTTTTCCCCACCCGGGAAAAAACGGGATAAACATATGGGGAATATTTTCTACAGTTTTTGTTTGATGAATCCGGTAAAATGCAGCAGTCAGGCGTTGGATTGATATTTGAAAAGCTTAGATCCCGGACTACCCAATGGGTCCGTTGTGAATGAAAGCCTTAAATTTTTGACCAATGACTAAAAACTTGCTTTTTGTATCATCATTTCCGCCCCGTGAGTGCGGTATCGCTACATTTGCGCAAGATCTGATCAACGCGCTGGACAAAAGTTTCGCCGGGAAACTGAATATCGAAATCTGTGCACTGGAAGAATCGGGAAAACCATGGGGAAGCAAACAAGCCCCGGTCACGTACACCGTTAATCCTTTCGACATTGACAGCTGCATCGCCTTTGCGCAACAGGTCAATGAAAACAGTAAAATAGACCTGCTCTGCTTCGAGCACGAATTTGGCCTGTACGGCGGCGAATACGGGCACAACCTGCTCGCCATGCTGTCGCTGCTGGATAAACCTTTTATCGTCCGTTTTCATACCGTACTGCCATTCCCCGACCAGAAATGCCTGAAGGTAGTTAGCCTGATCGGCGCCCTGGCCACCAAAGTGACCGCCATGACCCGCTCGTCGGTTGATTTGCTGCGTGATGTATACCAGGTGCCGGCAGACAAAATCGTTCATATTCCACATGGCACCCACGCCCATATCATCGATGACGTGAATGCCCTCAAAAAGCAATACGATCTGGAAGATAAGCTGGTGCTCAGCACCTTCGGCCTCCTGAGCGAAAATAAAGGGCTGGAAACGGGTATCAGGGCCATGAAAGACATCGTCAAAACATATCCCAATGCCATCTATCTTATTCTGGGCAAAACCCATCCGGTCATCGTGGCCCGCGAAGGAGAGCGCTACCGCGAACGATTGGAAGAAATGGTAAAAGAATATCAGCTGGAAAACAACGTGCGGTTTGTTAATACCTACCTCTCCCTCGATACCTTACTGGACTATCTGTCACTGACCGATATTTACCTTTTCACCTCCAAAGATCCCCATCAGGCTGTCAGCGGAACTTTTGTATACGCCATGAGCGCAGGTTGTGCCGTTATTTCAACGGCCTTCGTTCAGGCAAAGGAAATGCTGGATGAAAGCTGCGGCTGCCTGATCGATTTCAATAATGCGGAACAACTGTCCCATGCTGCCATGACGCTGCTGGGCAATCCTGAACTGCGGCGCACCATGAGCCGCAATGCCATCGAGAAAACACGCAGCTCCATATGGGACAACGTGGCCATCGCGCACATGGCCATGTTCAGCGAAGTGCTCGATGACAGCAAAGTGACCATGCCCAATCTGCCGGCGCCTTACCTGGACCATGTAGACCGTCTGACAGACGAACGCGGTATGCTGCAGTTCGCCCGCCACGACGTGCCGGACCCGGCTCACGGTTATACCCTCGATGACAACGCCCGCGCACTCATCGCGCTCTGCATGTATATTACTACCATCAAACCCAGCACCTTCGCGGATTCCCTGATCCGTAAGTATATTCGTTTTATTGCCTCCTGTCGTAAACCGTCAGGCCGCTTCCTCAACTATGTAGACAAAGAAGGGAACTTCACCAGCCAGAATGAAGAAGTGAACCTGGAAGACGCCAACGGCCGTGCGGTATGGGCGCTGGGATACGCTCTTTCCTGCCACCGGGTACTGTCTTTCGATATGACACAGGAGCTGCTGTCCCTCTTCAGGCCCTGCCTGCGGTGGATGGACAGCCTCTCTTCCCCGAGGGCCATCGCTTTTGCCATCAAAGGACTGTATTATTTCCAGCATTACCGGAAAACCGAACAGGTCGCTGAGCTGCTCAATAAATTGGCCTCCCGATTGCAGGGATTATATACAGCGGAAGCAGATGATGACTGGAAATGGTTTGAATCGAGCCTTACCTACGGTAATGCCGTGCTCCCTGAAGCCATGATGCTGGCTTTCCAGGTAACCGGAGTGCCCGCTTACCGTAAAACCGCAGAAGAAAGCCTGGCGTTTCTTTGTGGCAAAACCTTTACTGACAGCTATATGAAAGTCATCAGCAATAAAACATGGTACCATAAACATATGCCCCCTGCCAATGAAGCAGGTGGAGAGCAATCCATCGAAGTGGCATATACCATGTTGGCCCTGGACACTTTTTATAACACTACTAAAAACCATTTGTACCTGGAAAAAATGCGCGTTGCCTTCAGCTGGTACCTGGGGAATAACCATCTCAAACAACTGGTCTATAACCCCCTTACCTACGGATGCTATGATGGACTGGAACGTAACAATGTTAACCAGAACCAGGGCGCCGAATCTACGGTGTGCTACCTGATTGCCCGTCTTTTGATGGAACAATGGAACAAACACAAATATGTTACAACCAAAAAAGACAACCGTGAACCGGTCCGGATCGGGTTCAGCGGATGAAATAAAAAACGGACCAAGTATCCTTATTATCGATGATGAACCGGACATTTGTCGATTGTTGCAGCTGACGCTCGTAAGACATGGCTACCAGGTAACCTATGTCCATGCACTGAATGAAGGAATGCTGCATCTGCGCCACCAGCAGCCGGACCTGCTGTTCCTGGATATCCATCTTCCGGACGGGTCAGGGCTCGACGCACTGCCGGTCATCAGACAAGAATGCCCAGCCTTGCCGGTGATAACCATTAGTGCCTATGACAACGGAATGGAGAAACAAAAAGCGCTGAGCGCAGGGGCTACCTTCTTCCTGCCCAAACCATTCAGCGTGAAACATGTTGATGAACTGATAGGCATCATCAGGCACTAACCGCCACGAGCCGGGATTTATTTAGTAATTTTAAGTAAGCTGTTGACAAATACCACATATTAGAGAAGTATGAAAAATATCCTGATTATAGATGACGAAATTAATATCTGTACGCTCCTCAGTAAATTTCTGAGCAAACACGGGTTCAATGTAGACACCACCATGACAGGCGCTGCTGCGCTTAAAATGATGAAGGAAAAAACATTCGATCTCGTACTGTGCGATTACAGGCTGAAAGATACAGATGGCGCACAATTGCTGCAGGACATCCATCAGATCAATCCGCAGACAATCGTCATTATCATCACCGGCTATACGGACGTGCGTGTGGCCGTGGAAATGGTGAAAAACGGTGCGTACGATTATCTGTCCAAGCCGCTGTATCCCGATGAAATACTGAACCTGGTGCACAAAGCTTTTGCGCACAAAGAATCCGAACAGGAGCGCCTGGCCGTGCAGCCGGTGGATGCCGGCAGCGCCCCGGAAGCCCGCGAAACGCTGCTGTCCCGCAACCAGAGCGATAAAAATGATAAATATGTATACGGTGAAAGTGAAGGCGCCCGTGAATTGATCCGCCAGATAAAATTGGTAGCGCCCACAGACTACAGCGTGATCATCTTCGGGGAAACCGGTACCGGTAAGGAATCGGTGGCCCACCTGATACATCACCACAGTAAACGTTCATCCCAACCGTTTGTGGCGCTGGACTGCGGAAGTCTTTCCAAAGAACTGGCTGCCAGTGAACTGTTTGGTCACGAAAAAGGGGCCTTTACCGGCGCTATCGGTACCAAAATAGGCGCTTTCGAACAGGCGCAGGGAGGCACGCTTTTCCTCGATGAAATTTCAAACCTCTCGTACGACATACAGGTGGCCATGCTGCGCGTGTTACAGGAAAAAGTGATCCGCCGCGTGGGCAGCCTCAAGGAAATACCGGTAGACGTACGCATCATCGTGGCGTCTAACGAAAAGCTGTCGGAGTCGGTGCAACGGGGCAAGTTCCGCGAAGACCTCTTCCATCGCTTCAATGAATTCACCATCTACATTCCGCCGCTGCGCGAACGCCGCGAAGACCTGCCGCTGTTTGTGGCTGCCTTTGTGGAACAGGTGGAACGGGAACTGGAGAAATCCTGTGGCAAAATATCACCGGAGGTATGGAAATGTTTCCAGCAGTACAACTGGCCCGGCAATATTCGTGAGCTGAAAAATATCATTCGCCGCGCCTGCCTGCTGACACCGGAAATGCAGGAAATCACCATGGCAGCCCTGCCGCTGGAGATGAAAGAGTCTTTTACCCAGCCACAGGAAGAAATGCAGGTAACCGGGGAACTGGCCATCATGGCTAATGACAACGACCTGAAGACTGTAGCGCTGCAGGCGGAGTACAACAAAATCATCAATGTGCTCAAAGAAGTAAAATACAATAAAACGAAAGCAGCACAGTTGTTAAACATCGACCGAAAAACCCTCTATAATAAATTACGCTTGTTGAATATCAACTACTAAAAGCAGGAGATGCAGGCAGGCTTTTTGCCTGCATCTCTTTGTAACAAATGAGGCAGCTATGAAACCACTATCCGAAAACCAGTCCGGTACACGATTCTTCGAAACCATGGCCGCCAAAGTAATAGCCGCTACCGGCAGCCCCTGGGCCTTCTTCCTGGCACTCGGTGTCATTATCCTATGGGGTGTAAGCGGCCCTATATTTCATTACTCCGATACCTGGCAGCTGGTCATTAATACCGGTACTACTATCATCACTTTCCTGATGGTTTTTATTATCCAGAAATCACAAAACAAAGATTCCAAATCTATCCAGCTGAAACTGAATGAACTGATAGCCGCACATAAGCTGGCCAGCAACCGGCTGATTGATGTGGAAAATCTCTCTGAAGAAGAATTGGACATCCTGCATAAATACTATCATGTAATGGCGGAAGAAACCGCCAAAAAAATCAGGATGAATGAGTCGCATTCAGTGGAAGAAGCGATTGACGGCGCACTCAGCAAACACGAAGAGCGCCTGCGCAGACGCAAGAAATTTCCTGAAGGCAGCGGAGAAGAAGAAGATTAAACCGCCGGTAGCGTGATGGTAAAGGTGGTTCCCTTCCCCTGTTCACTATCTACGTGAATGGTCCCCTTATGATTTAGCAGTATGTTTTGTGTGCTGGTCAGACCAAGACCGGTCCCTTTGGTTTTGTTGGTATAGAACGGGTCAAACAGCCGGGAGATTTTTTCTTCCGGGATACCGATGCCGTTATCCGAAATCTGTACCTGTGCTTTGTCCTGGTTGCGGCGGGTGGTAACGGTGAGGATACCCTTGCCCGGTGTCATAGCTTCAATAGCATTGATGATGATATTCAGAAAGGCTATCACCACTTTTTCATCATCGGCATTTACTTTTATATCGGGCGTTACCAGCTGTTTGTGGAGCCGTATTTCATGCAGCTGCATACGGTCCTGTGCCAGCCGGAGCGCATTTTCCATCAGTTGGTTAATGCCGTATTCTGCGGTGTGCAGCTCTATCATGCGTGTGCTGTCCAGCAGTTCGGTGATCAGCTGGTTAATACGGGTGCAGTTCCGCTCAATGATGTCAGTGTAGAGCGAGGAGTCGTCATTGGTTGCCACTTCATCTTCTTCTTTGAACTGGCTGACCGCCAGCAGGATGTTGGTCAGCGGGTTTCTCACCTCATGGGCAATTACCCTGGCGATACGGCCGGTGATCACAAATTTTTCCTGGTGTTGTTTCTCCTGTTCTTCCCTTTTTTTCTCCGTAATGTCCTGTATAACGCACAGGAATATCTGTTCCGCTTCATCCAGCATCACTGCATTGATGAGCACAAACAGTTTTTTGTTGTCGCGTGTTTTGAATTCATATTCCTGTGTGCCTGCTACGCCGTCATTGCAGATATTCTCCAGGAACTGTTCGCTCTGTTCCTGGAAGGTAAAGAGGTCGCGCAGGTGCAGCCGGAGAATATCTTCTTTCGCATATTGCAGCCGCCGGAGGGCGGCCGGATTGGCATCGATGATGTTTTTATCGCAGTCGGCCAGGATGATCAGGTCGTGGGCTTTTTCAAAGATGCCGAAGTATTTCCTTTCGCTTTCCTCGATGCTGCGGAGGTGTTTATATTCGTCGAGTGCATAGCGGATAGAGCGTTCCAGCAGGTCGGCGGTGATTTCGCCTTTCACGAGATAGTCGTACGCACCTGCTTTCATGGCTTCCTGGTCAATGGCATAGTCGCCTTTGCCCGTCAGCATAATGACGGGCATACTATATTGCATTTCCTGAAAATGATGGAGAATGTCCAGGCCGGTGTGTGGTCCCAGCCGGTAATCTACCAGGAAGATGTCATGGGCTTTCCTTTCAATGGCTTCAACGCCTTTCTGATAGGTAGGCGCCCATTCCAGGGTGTATTGACCGGGAGAAATATCACGCAATAGTTCCGTCACCAGGAAAAAATCGTCTTCATCGTCATCAATCATGAGTATCTGTATCGGACGCTCGCTCATCTGGATAAGTTAAAGAGTGGCAAAAGTTATCTGAACTTTGCCCCGCAAGAAAAGTGCTAATCTTTTCGGAAAGCGTGTCATCCTTCATTTTTATTCCCCTGCAGGAGGGGTAAAACAACGACAAAAGTGGCTCCCTGCCCGGGTTGGCCCTCTGCGAAGATGAAACCGTTGTGGCTGTCAACTATTTTTTTACAGATGGCCAGTCCGATGCCGGTACCGGTGTACTCGCTGATGCCGTGCAGGCGCTGAAAGATCAGGAAGATGCGCTCCGCGAAGGCCGGGTCGAAGCCGATGCCGTTATCTGCGATGCTGATACGGCAGAAGGAGGCGTCCCACCGGTTTTCTTTTACAAACCCCAGTTCCTTGCCTGTCAGCACCTGTTGCCGGATGGTGATCACGAGCGGCCTGTCGGGGCTGGCGAATTTGATAGCGTTGGCCAGTATGTTCTGAAATAGCTGGTGGAAAGAGGTATCGCTGCCTTCTATCTCGGGCAGGCTGTCGTAGGTGACGGTTACTTTTTTCTCTTCGAGGGTTACCTCCAGGTCGGTGAGCACTTCCTGTAAAAGCACATTCATATCTACCCGGGTGATGCTTTCCGGGGTGATGCGCCCTGCCCGCGAGAACACCAGCAGGTCGTTGATCAGCACCCGCATACGGGCCACTGCTGACACCATGCGGTCTATCAGCTGGATAGCGTCGGGAGGCAGGTTTTCCTTGTATTTCATCTGCAACCGGTCGCTGAAGGTGGATATCTTGCGCAGGGGCTCCTGCAGGTCGTGAGAGGCCACATAAGCAAACTGTTCCAGTTCCTGGTTAGTCTTATTGAGCAGGGAAATATTCTGCTGCAGATCGCGCTGGTAGGATTTCATTTTGCTTTCAATATGAAGCTGCAGGCGGAATTCGCGGGTCAGCGTCACATAGGAATAAATGCCGATCAGGATGGCCACGATCGAGGAGATGAAGATCACCGGCACCCACAGCACGGAGAAGAAATGAAACAGTTTGGATTTTTCATGCACGAGGCTTTCCTCGATGCGTATCATGTCCTGTACCTTTCTGTCCAGCCGGTCAGCTGCCTTTTCCCCTTCTTTTACGGACGTCTCCCGTCGTGCCACCGTCACCGTCTGGCTGCCGGACATGAGCTGTTCGTATTTGATGGTCAGCAGCTGCCGCAGGGTGTCCAGGTGTTTTTGCTGCAGGGGATTATCGGCCGTAATTTTTCGCAGCAGCAGGTATTCTTTTTCTATACGCATGCTTCTTTCCTGCATGGTGGGGTTCAGGAAAGAACTGTCTTTGGTGAGATTATAGCCCCGTATGGCCGCCTCTGCTTCTTTCAGTTGCCGGGTGATCACCTCCAGCCGTTTGGACACTTCTATGGCGTGATTCAGCCTGCCGGCGTTGTCCAGCAGGTTCTTGGCCACGAGGTAGGAAAAGATGGATGCAGCTATAATAACCGTAAAGGCAATGAAAAATCCGATGCGTATTTTTTTATATACTGGAAAATGCATTTGGTCTCTTCAATAGTGGTTACTGTGTAAGCAATTCAAGATACTATTTTATGTGCTAAAAACAGATGACCGGGCTGCCTATTTTTCTGAAGTCCTTTCTGCGCAACTATTTCCACAGTATGCTACTTATTTCTACGGCTCATGCGGAACCGTGAATACGCCGTGCGGCTGGCGTCGTTGACAAGTGTTGATGACGGCTGAATCCCTTTGCTGTACTGCGTTTGGTAGTAATGTAAGTGCGCATTGATGACGGTTATGGTGGCATTGGAATGAACTTTGATTTTTTTTCAACAGTTATTTAACCCATAAAACAGCAAGCTATGAACCCGGAAAGAAAAAAGCAGCCAGACGAGGAACCTAAGCCGGACAAGGAACAACCGGGAAGGGAAAATCCGACGCCTGTGCAACCTCCCCCCGACAAGCCTGAGCCCATTCCGGAAGAACTGCCCGAAAGGGAAGTGCCCCGGCAACCGGCAGACCCTCAGGCCGATCAGGCGTTTCAGAGACACACACCAGATAATTAGCATTTCATCACACAACTAAACTTTTACGTTTATGCCTACGTCCAGAACAACAGCAAAAACAGCTTCCACAAACAGAAAACCCGCCCGCAAATCCAATACAGCGGAGCAGATGAGTAATTCCAAATTCCATGAACTGTTCATGGAAGAACTGAAAGATATTTACTGGGCGGAGAAAGCCCTGGTAAAAGCCCTGCCCAAAATGCAGAAAGCGGCTACTTCCGAAGAACTGAAAACCGCCATCGGTGACCACCTGGAGGAAACGAAAACCCACGTTAGCCGCCTCGAAGAAATTTTCGAGATGATGGGCAAAAGAGCGATGGGCAAAAAATGCGAAGCTATGGAAGGGCTTATCGCTGAAGCCCAACAGGGTGTGGAAGATACAGAGGAAGATTCCATGGTCAGAGACGCCTGCATTATCATCGCCGCCCAGAAAGTGGAACACTACGAAATTTCCGCTTATGGCAGCCTGCGTACACTGGCTAACGTCATGGGCCATTCCGATGCAGTAGACCTGCTGGAGCAAACCCTCGAAGAAGAAAAACACGCAGACAGTCTGCTCACAGAGATAGCTGAATCTACCGTTAACGAAGAAGCAGCTGCGGAATAAATACGCTTGTGTAAAAGATTGTTCGTTTGTTGAATAGAAAAACTGCAAGGGTCCCTGTTATTGCACAGGGGCCTTTTTAAATGAAGATATCATGCAGAAATCCAATCCAAAGAAGGCCGTAAGACCGGCACAGCAACAGCGCCGTCAACCAGGACTGGAAACGGCTATGGACCCTAAGCCCGTATTTGACAAGAAGCAGCCATCCAAAGGCCGCCTGCAAGGCAAAGTAGCAGTCATCACCGGTGGCGACAGCGGCATCGGCAGGGCAGTGGCGGTCGCTTTCGCCCGCGAAGGGGCAGACGTGGCCATCTCTTTTTATGACGAAAAAGAAGATGCCGCCATCACCGCTAAAGAAGTAGCACGTTACGGTCGCCAATGCCTTACCATTGCAGGAGATATCCGCCAGGAAAAACATTGCCAGGATATCATCAAAAAAGTCATCAAACAGTTTAAAACACTGGACATAGTGGTCAACAATGCGGCGGTGCAGTACCCGCAGCAGGGATTGGAAGATATCACTGCAGAACAGTTGCATAAGACTTTTGAGACGAATATCTACCCGCATTTTTACCTCACCCGCGCGGCATTGCCGCACCTGAAAAAAGGCAGCTGCATTATCTGCACCACTTCCGTGACGGCCTACCGCGGCAGCAGCCATCTCATCGACTACAGCGCCACCAAAGGCGCTATTGTGAGCTTCGTCCGTTCGTTGTCGGCATCCCTGACGGAAAAGGGTATCCGGGTAAATGGCGTAGCGCCGGGCCCTATCTGGACGCCGCTCATCCCGGCAACCTTTACACCGGAGGAAGTGTCCAAATTCGGGTCGGACGTGCCCCAGAAACGGGCGGGCCAGCCTGTGGAGGTGGCGCACTGCTACGTTTTCCTGGCCTGTGAAGAATCTTCTTACCTCACCGGACAAATCCTGCACCCTAACGGAGGAGAAATTGTAAATGGATAACACCGCGATCATAACAGACCCCGTGGCGGTAGCCAGGGCAGTGAAATTACGCTACGTGAAGGCCGGCGCTCCCGGCTACTCCCGCGAACGCACGAAGAACGGCGACTTTGTCTATAAAGATGAACACGGCGCCGTCATCACCGACGATACCGTGCTGGAGCGTATCCGTAAGCTGGTGCTGCCGCCGGCCTGGGAAAACGTGTGGATCTCCAAATGGGCCAATGGCCACCTGCAGGCTACCGGCCTAGATGTGAAAGGGCGCAAGCAATACCGCTACCATACTACGTGGTCGCAGGTACGCAATGAAACCAAATATGACCGGCTGCGATATTTCGGCGCACTGCTGCCGGCCATACGGCGGCAAATACAGCAGGACCTCCATGGCAGCCAGCTAAACAAAGAAAAGGTGATCGCCATTGCACTGGCGGTCATGGAGGAGACACTGATCCGCGTGGGCAACAGCGCCTACGAAAAACTGTATGGCTCCCACGGCCTCACTACACTCCGCAATAAACATGTGACGATCAACGGCTCCGCAGCCTTCTTTCAATTCAGCGGCAAAAAAGGCGTGGCCCATAAAATCCAGTTACGCCACGCCGCGCTCACCCGCCTCCTCAAAAAGGTACGGGACATACCCGGTCACGAACTTTTTCAGTACTACGACGACAACGGTGAGACACACGCGCTGGATTCCGGGGAAATCAACGACTACCTGAAACAATGTACCGGGGAAGACTTTACCTGTAAAGATTTCCGTACCTGGGCAGGTACGGTACATGCGTTGAACCTGCTGGCGGAACTGGAGGACTTTACTTCTGTGACAGCCTGTAAACGCAATGTGGTGGGTATTATAGACACGGTGGCCGCCAAACTGGGGAATACCCGCGCCGTTTGCCGGAAATATTATATCCACCCCCAGCTGCTGAACGACTATGAAAACGGAACACTGGAGCCCTGGCTGAAGAAAATCCGGCTCCAACGCAAACAACCCGCCAATAGCGACGGGTTGCATGCTGATGAAAAAGTTCTGCTGGATTATTTGAAGCAGCTAGCCAAACAGTAGCTGCTCTTCCCTGTCTTCCACTTTGATTTTCTTGATAAACTCGTCGAACCAGGGCTCGTCGTGGGAGGTGTAGGCGCCATAGGCGTCCAGTACATACCCTTTATTGCCCTCGGCATCTTCCATTACATACAGAATGGAAGAATCTGACGGGTCTGATTCGCCTTCGAAACGATAGGTTTTGATAATGGTAAGGTCTTCCGGATTGTAGATTTTCTGCATGTCCGGCGATTGCATTCTGCCGTGGTCACTCATCTTCAGCTCATGGTCATATCCCTTTTCATGCAGTCGCTCTAAAACGCGTGTCAGTGTTGTCATTTCTCCTGGCTTTTCCATAAAATAAGGGTTTTGGTTACCAGAAGAAAAAACCAAAAGTTATGCCGCGCTGTTTACCATTATAGCGTACACTGGTACTATTTGTGTTAACATTAACGTATAACCAAAACTTTCACACTATGCGTGCAATTTGGTCAGGATCAATCGGCTTCGGATTGGTCAATATACCCGTCAAATTATACAGTGCCACACAGGACAGCAGGCTGGACCTCGATATGCTCGACAGCCACGGACTGGCTCATATCAAGTTTAAAAGAGTGAATGAAAATACCGGGAAAGAGGTGCCCTGGGAACAGATAGTGAAGGGATATCTCTACAATGATGAATATGTGATACTGGAAGACGAAGATTACGAAGCCGCCAGCCCTAAGAAAAGTAAGATCATTGAAATAGAGTCCTTTGTGGAAGAGGTTTCTATAGATGATATCTATTTTGAAAATCCTTACTTCCTGGAACCGGCCAAAGGTGGTGAAAAAGCATATGAACTGTTGCTGGAAGCCCTGCAGAAAACAGGGAAAGCAGGGCTCAGCCGCTTTGTGCTGCGCACGCAGGAACACCTGGCTGTCATCAGGCCCCGGGAAAATTACCTGCTGCTGCAGCAGCTGCGCTATGAAGAGGAGATACGCTCCTCGGAAGACCTGAATCTGCCGGATAAGGTGAAAATCGCTAAAAGGGAGCTGGACATGGCCATAGAGCTGATCAAACAATACTCCACCGAGTTTGATATCAGCCAGTATAAAGATGAATACAAAGCGGAACTGATGAAGATCATCAAAGCCAAAGCCGGCGGTAAGAAACCGGTAGTGAAGAAACTCAAGGTAGTACATACCAAGAGCGATGATCTGTTCGACCAGCTGAAAGCCAGCCTGGGCGGTAAACCTTCCACCAGTAAAAAACGCGCGTCATGAGCCTTACCCGGTATAAACAAAAACGGAACTTCGGGGAAACCACGGAGCCTGTCGCCGGCAAGCCGGCGAAGGGGAAACATATTTTTGTGGTGCAACGGCATCACGCCTCCCGGCTGCATTACGATTTCCGCCTGGAAGTAGATGGCGTGCTGAAAAGCTGGGCCGTGCCCAAAGGCCCTTCGCTGGACCCCGCCGATAAGCGCCTGGCCATGCAGGTGGAAGACCACCCGTATGACTATAAAGACTTTGAAGGGACCATCCCTAAAGGAAACTACGGCGCAGGCACGGTGTACATCTGGGACAAAGGCACCTTTGAACTGCTGCGTGACGATGGCAAAGATTTCGATAAAGAAGCCCTGAAAGAGATGAAGGCCGGTGATCTTAAAATAGTGCTGAAAGGAAAGAAGCTGAAAGGAGAGTTCGCGCTGGTGAAGATGAAAGCCTCGGAAGATAACGCCTGGCTGCTGATCAAACACCGCGATAAGTACGTGAAAGAGAAGTATGACAGTGAAGACTATACGCCGCAGCGGGTAAAAGAGCAGGGCCTTCGGGAGAAAGCCGCCGGTAGTAAAAAAAAAGCCCCGTCCGCAAGCCCGCACCGGAGCCGGTAAAGACATCAACCGCTTCGCGCAGGAAAGAGCCCATTAAAAAAGTCTACAAGCCTATGCTGGCCACCCTGGTAGACGCACCCTTTGACGATGCCGGCTGGCTGTTTGAAACCAAATGGGACGGGTACCGCGCCATCGCCGCCGTGCAGAACGGTAAAGTACAGCTGTATTCCCGCAATGAAAAAGACTTTGGCAAAGACTATCCCGCTGTAGTGGCGGCCGTGGAGAATATTGCGCATAATGTGGTGCTGGATGGCGAAATTATCGTGCTCGACAGTAAAAAGAGTTCGCATTTCCAGTCCCTCCAGAACTATAAAACCACCGGTAAAGGTAATCTCGTGTATATGGTATTTGACCTGCTGCATCTCAACGGTACTGAGCTGCAGCAGCTGACACTGCTGGAGCGTAAAAGCCTGCTGAAAGAGGTGGTAGCACAGCTCAACGATAAGCGGGTACAGTATTCGGGACATGTGCTCAAAAAAGGAAAGGAGTTCTTCGAAAAAGCCCGGCAGCAGCAATGGGAGGGTATGATCGCCAAAAAAGCCGACAGCCCGTATGAGGAAGGCCGCCGCTCCGCCTCCTGGCTGAAGATAAAGGTCACCAATGAACAGGAAGCCATTATCTGCGGTTTTACCGCACCCAGGGGCAGCCGCAAGAAACTGGGCGCGCTGGTACTCGGCTTGTATGATGATAAGCAGCTGAAGTATATCGGCAATTGTGGCGGCGGGCTCAATGAGGCTACGCTGGACATGCTGTCAGAAAAGCTGCGGCCGCTGGTGCAGCCTACGTCACCATTTGACCGTAAAATCAGGACAAACATGCCTGTCACCTGGGTAAAGCCCAAACTGGTATGCCAGGTGAAATTTTCAGAATGGACCGGCGACGGTATCCTTCGTATGCCGATATTCCTTGGATTAAGAGAAGATAAACCACCGTCAGATGTACATCCGGAAACACCTAAAACAGTTCAGACCATGGCTACCACTACCGCTGCTGCTACCGCAGAAAAAGACCGCGTTCTTACGCTCAACGGCAAAAAGGTAAACCTTACCAATCAGCAGAAAATATACTGGCCGAAAGAAAAGATCACCAAAGGCCAGCTGGTGGATTATTACCTGTCAGTAGCGCAGTACATACTGCCGCATCTGAAAGACAGGCCCATGTCGTTGCACCGTTTCCCGAACGGGATAGACAAACCTTCCTTTTATCAGAAAGACCTGGACCTGGAACAGACGCCGGCATGGATTAAAAGCATTGCGTTGCACGCCGCTTCCACCGGAAAGGATGTAGACTACCTGTTGTGCAATAACGAGGCTACGCTGGCTTATATGGTCAACCTGGGCTGTATAGAGATCAACCCGTGGCTGTCGCGCACCGGCAGGCTGGATAATCCTGACTACGTGGTGATGGACCTCGATCCGGAGAACATCGATTTTAAATATGTGGTGGAAGCTGCCCTGCATATCAAGGCTTTCCTGGACCCGTATAAGATAACTTCTTTCTGCAAGACTTCCGGTTCAACCGGCCTTCATATTTATATTCCTACCGGCGGTAAACACAGCTACGACACAGGACGGTTGTTTGCGGAATATATTGCCCGTCAGGTAAACAAACAGTTGCCGAAGAGCACCAGTGTTACCCGCGCCAAAGCAGCCCGTAATAAGAAAGTATACCTTGATTTTCTGCAAAACAGCCGCGGCCAGACAGTAGCCGCTCCTTATTCGGTAAGGCCCAAACCCGGCGCTACTGTGTCTATGCCGCTCCATTGGAAAGAGGTGAATGAAAAACTGAAGATCAGTGACTTCGATTTGTTTAACTCACTGGAACGGATAAACGAAGTTGGCGATATCTGGCACGATATTCAAAGTACAAAAAATGACCTGCGGAAGTTTATCCGTGATGTGGAACAGTCCGCAGACAGCTGATTTTTTTGACGTTAAAACCCAATGTTATGCAACAGTCATCGCAAGTTCCTGTGAAATTGTCCCCTGTTTACGGTATTATTATCGCGGTCATCTGTATGGCGCTGACAGTTATTTTTTATGTCACCAATCAGTACGGCACGCTATGGACCGGCTTCTGCACGAGCCTGGTGTTTTTCCTGGGCGTGATGTTGTCCATCGTGCATTATAATGGCCGGCATCATAACCAGACATCGATGAAGTCGGCATTTGCCATGGGGTTTCGGACCACGCTGCTGGCCACCTTCCTGGTAGCGGTGTTTTCGCTGGTATTTCATTTCCTGGTGGTCAGCGGAGATGGGCACTATATGGTGCAGCAGGAAAACGGCGCTGGCACCACCGTAGTCAGCAACGAAAATACGGAACAACAGAAGTTCTGGATCATGTTCCTGGGCAACGTGCTCTTTGCCAACATCGCGATGGGCGCATTGGCGGCGGTACTGGCGGCACTTGTTTTTAAAGCCAATCAGAAGACCACGCGGAACAGACCGGAGCAAAACGTATAATCATTTAGCTATTTTGATATTTGGTTATTTTGATATTTGGTTTAGGTTATTGGGTTATTTAGTTACTTTGTTGTGTTTATCGAAATCGATGAATAATTTAATAACCCAATAACCAAATAACAAAATACCTTGGAGGGCCATATACTCATTATAGACGACGAGGACCAGTTGCGGAAGCTCCTGAGCCGGTTGCTGTCACTGGAAGGTTACACCATGCATGAAGCGGGAAACATCCGCTCTGCCTTGAAAATCCTGGAGAAAGAGGACATCAGCGTGGTATTGTCAGATGTGAAGTTGCCCGATGGCAACGGGGTAGAGCTGGTGCAAACGATCCGCAGCCGCTTCCCGCAAGTGGAAACGATCGTTCTTACGGCCTACGGCAATATCGCCGATGGGGTACAGGCTATTAAGAACGGCGCATTCGATTATATCACCAAAGGAGACGACAACAACCGTATCCTCCCGCTGGTCAGCAAGGCGATGGACAAAGCCCGGCTACAGTTTCGCATCCGCGACCTGGAAAAGAAAATAGCCGGCAAATATAATTTCGACAATATCCTGGGCAATTCCCCCGAAATCAATACCGCCAAAGAACTGGCCCGCAAGGTGGCCCCTACCGACATGACAGTGCTGTTGCTGGGTGAAACCGGCTCCGGCAAAGAAGTGTTTGCCCATGCTATCCATGAGGGCAGCAACAGGCGCCAGCAGCCGTTTGTGGCGGTCAACTGCAGCGCCATTGGCAAAGACATCCTCGAAAGCGAATTGTTTGGCCACGTGGCCGGCGCCTTTACCGGAGCGGTAAAGGATAAAAAAGGTTTTTTCGAAGAAGCCCGCGGAGGCACCATTTTCCTGGACGAGATCGGGGAGATGCCGGTGGAACTGCAGGCCAAATTACTGCGGGTGCTGGAAGCGCAGGAGTTTTATAAAGTGGGAGAGGCCAAACCGGTTAAAACCGACGTAAGGGTGATCGCCGCTACCAACCGCCACCTGGAGCAGGAAATAGCGGCGGGCCATTTCCGGGAAGACCTGTTTTACCGCCTGTCGGTGTTTCAGATCTCGCTGCCCTCGCTCAACGAACGGAGAAAAGACATCCCGCTGCTCGCCACCTGGTTTATACAGCAGTTTTCCCCTAAACTGAACAAACGCCTCACCGGCATGAGCCCCGCTTTTCTACAGGCGTTGCAGCAGCATAGCTGGAAAGGCAACATCCGCGAGCTGCGGAACGTGATAGAGCGGGCCGCCATCCTTACGGACACGGATACACTGGACGTGTCTGCCCTGCCATTTGATTTCCAGCAGGGGGTGGACAATACGCCCTCGTCTATGCGGCTGGCCGAGATGGAGCGGAGCCACATCATCCGGGTACTGGCCCATGTAAAAGGCAATAAAACCAGGGCCGCAGAGCTGTTGGATATCGGCCTTACCACCTTGTACAATAAAATCAGGGAATATAATATCTGAGTTACAGCAGCCAGCCCATGAGCAGGCAGGCTATTACGATAAAGGGCGACGGCAGCCGGCTAAACAGCAGCAGCGCCAGGGTGGTAAACATGATCAGCAGGTTGTACCACGTGACCGGGATAGCGAAAAACAGGATCAGGGTGGCTGCCCACATAATACCTACCACCACGGAGTTGATCCCTTCCAACGCCCGGTAGATGACCACGTATTTTTTCAGGTTATGCCAGATGGGAAAGAAGAAGAGCACCAGCAAAAGGCTGGGCAGGAAGATAGCGATGGGAGCCAGGATACAGCCCAGGAACTGGTAACCCATCCCCAGATTACGCATGGCCATGCCGCCTACATAGGCGGAGATGGAGAACGTCGGCCCCGGAAGGGCCCTCATGATACCGGCGCCGGTCAGCAGCTCTTCGGCGCTCATGTAGTTGGACTTGGTGCGGGTAACGTACTGCTCCAGCATCATGGCGATGAGGATATCGCCGCCGCCGAAAACGAGGCTGCCGAAACGGTAGAAGTTCTCAAACAGGTTAAAGGGACGGCGGGTGATCCATTCATGGGACCGCGCATATTCAGAGAGAAAACCAGCCAGCACAAAAATGACCACAAACAGCCAGATATTCCCCCATTGTATTTTTTTAGGTTTGTCCGAAATGTCGGGGATACGTTTGTTACTGAAGTTGGACACAATTCCCCCCAGTATGATCAGCGCCGGAAAGGTCCATGGCGATTTCAGGTAAAAGGCGGCAAACATGGCGACGATCATGATCACGAACGTGGCCAGGCTGTTGATGCTGATGCGGAAAGCTTTGACGCTGCCGAAAGCAAGGAAGCCTACCGCCATCGGCTGTACGTATTTAAAAATATCTGTCTGTAACGCGCGCTTGTCGAAGTACTGCAGCAGGAAACTAAGCGAACCCATCATTAAACAGGCAGGCGTGATCCAGATAAGCAGGGTAACGATGGCGAGCATAACGCCGCCGCGTTTATAACCGATAAGGGTAAGTGTCTGGGAAGAGGATGCGCCCGGAAGGAGCTGGCAGAAGGCATTATATTCCATCAGTTCCTGCTCGGTAACGTCTTTTCGTTGGTACACAAATGTTTTCATCATCATTGCCAGGTGCCCCTGCGGGCCACCGTAGGCAGTTATGCTATGTAATAGCACCGCTTTCAGAAAAGGTATATGACGTAGAAACACAGTTATTGATAAAGTGAATTCCGCTCGATGGATTCAATAAGTTAGTAAAAATAATCCGACAAAATACAACAGTGTTGCTAATAATACTAATCCGTAATATAATAAGGGCACAATACTTGTAATAAGGGTGGCTATTGTAATCGAATATGGCCTTTTATCCGTTGTAACTGGTTTGTACTGTGAAACTTATAACCCACCGGCATGAAAGAGTGCCCGGACCAAAAAAGTGACCATATCAGAAAAACCTTGAAAAAAATAACCATGCTGAAAAGCCTGAAATAACCAGACTTGCCCTTGCGCAGGATAAACGAAAAGTCCCGGTAGGTAGTCCTGCCGGGACTTTGAACATATAGGAAGTCTATTTTTTCAATCCGATTTCGCGCAGGCGTTCATCGAGGTATTCGCCGGCGGTGATGGGTTCATAGGCCAGCGGGTTGTCGGCGGTAACGCAGCTTTCCAGGCAATCCAGTCTCATGGCGGATTTGGGATGCAGGAAGAAAGGAATGGAATAACGGGAAGTGTGCCACATTTCGCGGGGAGGGTTTACCACCCGGTGAGTAGTGGATTTTAACCGGTTGTTGGTAAGCCGCTGCAGCATATCGCCCACGTTTACCACAATCTGCTCCGGCAGGGAGGTAACCGGCACCCAGTTGTTTTGTTTATCCAGGATCTGTAACCCGTCGGCAGAAGCGCCCACCAGCAGGGTGATCAGGTTGATGTCTTCGTGTTGTTCCGCCCTGATGGCTGATTTAGGTTCCTCTTTGATAGGAGGGTAGTGGATAGCCCTCAGGATGGAGTTCCCGTTGTGGATTTTATCGTCGAAATATTTTTCGTCCAGTCCGAGGAACAGGGCGATGGCCTGTAACAGGTACCTGCCGGAAGTTTCAAAGCCGCGGTAGGCTTTGAAGAAGGTAGGCGTAAAAGCCGGGACTTCGTCTACCTGTACATTCGGCGGATATTCTTCCCCAATGGGATCGCTGTCTTCCACAGTTTGTCCAAACTGGAAAAACTCTTTCAGGTCGGGCGCCTCGTACCCTTTGGCGTGCTCTTTACCAAAAGAGGTGTAGCCGCGCTGGCCGGCCAGTTCAGGGATTTCATATTTATGTTTGGTGTCAAAGGGCAGCTGGAAGAACTGTTGCACATACTTGTAGAGGTCAGCAATCAGCTCGTCAGGAATGCCGTGATTCTTTACTGCTACAAAACCAACTTCTTCGTAAGCTTTTCCCAGTTGCTGCACAAAGGCTGCTTTCCGGCCGGCGTCACCAGAGGTAAAGTCCGCCAGATCTACAGAGGGGATAGAGTGGGTTATTGCCATATCATATTGTTTTGGAGCGGTAAAGGTACGGATCCAATTACGAATTACGGATTACGAATTACGAATTGTAAATTTATTTAATGTATTTTATCCCCAAATTCGTAATTCGTAATTCGTAATTATCTGAAGTACCCTTCTTCCTGCCGGCTGATATCCACGATAGCATAACGGTCTACCTGGTTGATCAGCATTTCATCCATGATATCCACCACATTTTCATAGCGGGCCTGTTTATCCGCTTTGATCAGCACCATCAGGTCATTCTTTCGGGTGGCGCGGTATACGGCTTCTTTTTTCCGGATGATCACGTCGCGGATACCGTTGTGATTCGCGAAGCTGGTGTAGCTGACCTGCGGCGGTGCTGCGGGATCATTACCCATGCCTTCATACCAGGCGATGCGGCCTTCCGGTCCGAGGATGACGGTCAGTGCTTTTTTAGCCGGGAGCGACATGGGATCGCTGTCAGTGCGGGGCATCAGCAGTTGCATGGTCTTGGGTTGGGCGAGGGTGGTCGTAAGCATAAAAAAAGTGATCAGCAGAAAGCCCAGATCTACCATAGGCGTCATATCCACGCGGGTGGATTTTTTACTGCTGCGGGTATTTTTACTGCCATGACGGCCCTTGGGCGCGTCGGTGTTCATTTCAGCCATAAGTAACGGTTTGGGATGTACGAAATTGGTTGAAAGCGCTTTCTGCATAAGAGATGCAGTGTCTTTTATTTTCCATACAGGATGGTGGCGCAGGGCATAAAAAAAGAAAAAACCCGTACAAGCCAGGCCTGTACGGGTTCCATAAATATCTAAAAAGAGAATGCCCGAAGGTAAATAAAAGTAGTTACAATGTAATCACAGTCTTGTCAAACAATCAGGCGAATCAGTGATAATCATATCTGTCACTGTTAGAATTCAGCGCTCTTCGGTGTTCTGGGGAAAGGTATTACGTCCCTGATGTTAGTCATACCGGTTACGAACAGCATCATGCGTTCGAAGCCGAGACCGAAACCGGAGTGGGGTGCGGTACCAAAGCGGCGGGTGTCGAGATACCAGGACAGTTCATCTACCGGTACGTGCATGTCCTGCATGCGCTGCACCAGTTTGTCATAGTCCTCTTCACGCTGGGAGCCGCCCACGATTTCACCGATGCCGGGGAACAGGATGTCCATGGCGCGAACGGTTTTGTTATCGTCGTTGAGCTTCATGTAGAAAGATTTGATTTCTTTCGGGTAGTCGGTAAGGATCACCGGTTTCCTGAAATGTTTCTCTACAAGATAACGTTCATGTTCGCTCTGGAGATCGGCGCCCCATCCTTCGATGAGATACTGGAACTTCTTGTTCCTGTTGGGTTTGCTGTCTTTCAGAATGTCGATCGCTTCAGTATAGGTGATGCGGACGAATTCGTTGTGCAGCACAAATTCCAGTTTTTCGATCAGGCCCATGTCACTGCGTTCCTGCTGTGGTTTCTGTTTTTCCTCTTCTGCCAGGCGGGTAGCGAGGAAGTCGAGGTCTTCGCGGTTATGCTCCAGGATATGGCTGATGAGCGATTTGATGAACGCTTCAGCGAGGTCCATGTTATCTTCCAGAGCATAGAAGGCCATTTCCGGTTCAATCATCCAGAACTCAGCGAGGTGGCGGGCGGTGTTGGAGTTCTCAGCGCGGAAAGTAGGGCCGAAGGTGTAAATTTCACCGAAGGCCATGGCGCCGAGTTCCCCTTCCAGCTGGCCGGACACGGTAAGGTTAGTAGACCTGCCGAAAAAGTCTTCTTTATAATCGATCTCGCCGGCTTCCGTGCGGGGCGGGTTTTTCATGTCGAGGGTGGTTACCCGGAACATTTCGCCCGCGCCTTCTGCGTCAGACGCAGTGACGATGGGGGTATGCAGGTATACAAAACCGCGGTCGTTAAAGAACTTGTGTACCGCGAAGGCCAGCGAATGGCGGATTCTGAAGATGGCGCCGAAAGTGTTGGTGCGGAAACGCAGGTGGGCGATCTCGCGCAGGTATTCCAGGCTGGGCTTGTTTTTCAGCTGCAGCGGATATTTTTCCGGGTCGCAGTCGCCCAGTATTTCGAGCGTTTCGGCTTTCAATTCCACACGCTGACCTTTACCCATGGAAGGGATAACCTGGCCGGCAGCGCTGATGGCAGCGCCGGTGGTGATCCTTTTCAGCAGGGCAGCATCGGTGTTTTCTGCATCGATAACGATCTGTAAATTATTATTGGTAGAGCCGTCGTTTAAAGCTATAAACTGGTTGTTACGGAAAGACCGCACCCAACCTTTTACCGTTGCTTCATAATGCGTCTTGTCGTCTGACAAGATTTGTTTGACTTTCAGTCTCTGGCTCATAAAAAATTAAATTTTGGATTGCAAAAATAAGTGTTCTCCGCCATAGTCCATAGCATCTTATGCCGGCCGCTACAAGATAATTAGTCCTGCCGGGTTGCAAAAAAAATGTTAAAAATGGATATAATACAAAAAAGGATATATGTGGGGGGCGGGTTTTGAGGGCCGCGCCCTTCCGCATTTATAGCCGGAACAGCGAAGCCGGAATAGCGTCACAACGGTGACTGCGGGGCGTTTGGGCTGAAATTTTTTTGGATAATAATAAAACTTGTTTTAATCTTGCGGTATAATCTGACTGATTAAGTTCAAATTCACGCCTTCATCAGCAGTTCCTAAACTCAATCATTCCCTATCAAATTTAATAATCTATTAAATTTCTTGACACAAAACAATTATTTGTAATTGGTGTATGTTGGTATGCAGTGGTACCCGCCTCACAACACTTCTAAAATTTGACAACACAGATGATGTACGACATCTTACAATTGAACGACATGCTCGTTCCTGAGCTGCTTGACATTGCAGAGAAGCTTGATGTTCCCAACGCGAAAAAATTGAACAAACAGGACCTGATCTACAAAATTCTGGACAAACAAGCAGTGATGGCCTCAGAAGATAACCAGTCCAACGGAGAAGAGAAAAAAGCACGCAAACGCAAACCTGTAAAGAAAGAAGAAGCGCATCAAGAGACTGAAGAACCCTCCTCCGCCGCGGAAGAAAAACCAGCCGCTAAAAAATCTACCAAAAAAGTTTCCGGAAGCAAAACAAAAGAAGTGGAAGCAGAACCCGCTCCCGCTCCGGCAGCTAAATCCAAAATAAAAGATTTCGATATAGACCTGGACAGCATTCCTTCGCTCACTTTTGACGATGATGATGATATCATCATTCCTGCTTTCACCGAAGATGAAGCGGAAGAAGAAGAGGAAGCAGCACCTGTTCCGGCACTGGAAGAAGAAGAGGAGGACGATGATTTTGTGATGCCGGAAGGTCTGGACCCGGTTGTTCCTGCTGCGCAGAAACAGCGCTATCCTAAAAAGGACGTAGCTTTTAACATTGAGTTCGACGGTGTGATCCTGAGTGAAGGCGTACTGGAAATGATGCCCGACGGCTATGGTTTCCTCCGCTCCTCTGATTATAACTACCTGAGCTCCCCGGATGATATTTATGTATCTCCTTCCCAGATCAAACTGTTTGGCCTGAAAACCGGTGACACTGTGAACGGTTCCGTTCGTCCGCCGAAAGAAGGAGAGAAGTATTTTGCACTGCTGAAAGTGGAAACCATCAACGGCAAGTCGCCGGAAGAAGTACGCGACCGTGTGCCTTTCGACTACCTGACGCCGCTGTTCCCCTTCGAGAAACTGAAGCTCACCACCACGTCCAATAACTACTCCACCCGTATCATGGATATGTTTACCCCTATCGGTAAAGGACAGCGCGGCCTCATCGTAGCGCAGCCGAAAGTGGGTAAAACCATGCTGCTGAAAGAAGTAGCCAACGCCATCGCCACCAACCACCCCGAAATCTATCTGATGGTGGTGCTGATCGATGAACGTCCGGAAGAGGTGACCGATATGGAACGCAGCGTAAAAGCGGAAGTTATCGCCTCTACGTTCGACGAACCGGCAGAAAAACACGTGAAAGTGTCTGCTATCGCTTTGCAGAAAGCAAAACGCCTGGTAGAATGCGGCCACGATGTAGTGATCCTGCTCGACTCCATCACCCGTCTGGCAAGAGCCCACAATACCGTTGCCCCTGCCTCCGGCAAGGTGCTGAGCGGTGGCGTGGAAGCCAACGCCATGCAGAAACCCAAACAATTCTTCGGCGCCGCCCGTAAAATAGAACACGGCGGTTCCCTTACCATTCTGGCCACTGCCCTGATTGATACAGGTTCCAAAATGGACGAGGTGATCTTCGAAGAGTTTAAAGGTACCGGTAACATGGAGCTGGCGCTGGACCGCAAACTGGCCAACAAACGTATCTTCCCGGCAATCGACGTATCTGCGTCTTCTACCCGCCGCGACGATCTGCTGCTCGACAAGGACGCGCTCAAACGTATCCACATCCTGCGCAATCACCTGGCAGACATGAATACAGACGAATCCATGCACTTCATGCTGCAGCATATGCGTGGTACCAAAAACAACGAAGAATTCCTGATCTCCATGAACGGATAATCAGGAGTCCAACTAATAATGAAAAAGCCCCGCCATACCGGCGGGGCTTTTTTGTGCGTCATATATGTATCTGGCAAAACAAAATGCACGTAAAACAAGAATCCCGCTACAGTAATACTGCAGCGGGATTATCCAATCTATCTAACCTTTTGACTTTCTTATGTAAAACATTCAATCAATACGGACTAGAAAATGAAGTTCACACCCAGGTTCAGCTGTTTGGTGAAGTTGAAATCGAAGTCGCTAACGTTGGTTTTAACACCAGTTCCTTCAGCTTTGTGCTGGGCGTAAGAGTAACCCAGGCCACCAAATGCACCTTCAATCATGAAGTGTTTAGTCACGAAGTAAGTGATACCAGGCAGTACGTTTACGTTGAAGCCAGTGTAGCTTTCAGTTTTGTTGCCTTCTACTTTAGTGTTACCGAAACCGTAGCCGGCATTTGCTTCAGCAAAGAATGCAAATTTGCTCTGGCCAATCATGTGGTAGTTGCGAACGAATACACCAGGAGTGATATCCAGGGTTTTAGTTTTTACATCACCGGTTGCAGTAGAAACTTTTTTGTTGCCAAACTGAGTTTCAGCAAAAACACCGATTACCCAGTTAGAGTTCAGTGCGTAACCTACTTTAGGGCTAACACCAAAAGAAGTATTGGTGGTTTTGTTGTCAGTGTCTTTTACTTTCGCTGAAGTGGTTTTTACATTAACATTTCCACCCAGGATAACATCGCCTTTTGATAACTGTGCCTTAGCTACTTGTGTGCCGAACAGTGCTACTGCGGCCATTACAATCAACTTTTTCATCTTTCGTAAAATTTAAATATACATTAAAACTGTTCTCTCTGTCTTTGATTCTTCTACATACATTAAAGCCTAGCCTGGTTGATTGCTGGTCTATATCTTAATCCATTAAAGAAAATGTCCAATACCTTTTTTTCCCGCTGCATAAAACAATGCAGCCCTTCCCGGTCCTGCGGATCAAAGCCTGTTGCCTGCCACTTGCACCATATTACCCATAAACCGAATAATACGTTGATCAACAACTGCGCTGTATCGTCAGCGTCAATATCTTCGTTCAGTTCCCCGAGGCTGATCCCTTTTCTGATAACGGCGGAAAGGAAGGAAATTTCCACCGTCTGCAGCAACTCTATCGTCTGCCGCATCAAAGAAGATGGCATATCTTTTATCCATTGGTTAATACCAAACAGAAAATGATACTCGATCAACATGGTTTCCTTCAACTCCAGATACCGGTTAATAATCGCATCGGTAGAAGGGGCCGTTTCCACAAACGCCGACATGTCAATGAAACAGTCCGCGATCATGCGCTCCACTACCGCTACATAAATGGATTCCTTATCTGAAAAATAATAATACAAAGACCCTTTTGAGATGTCCAGATCCCTGGCGATCTCTTCCATAGTAGTTTTAGACAGCCCGAACCTTTTGAACCGCTTTAAAGCGGCCTCAAGAATAAGTGTTCGCTTCTGGTCTAACTCTGCCATAGTTTGTTTCGTCAAATTTCCAAAGTCTGACTGTCTGACTTTTTTGTTTGACGAGTCAAAATTACAACCAAAACCTATTCCACCAAATTTTTTTGTTAAATAATTGTTACGTATTCTCCGCGCAACAGCATCAAAAAGAAAAAAAACAGGTACCCCTTTGCTCTGCCCGCTAAAAAAGAGGATGTTTTTTGAAGGAAATTGAACGAGGGGCCTTAAAATTTTCAAATTGCGTAATACAGCGGGCGTAAACCCCGGATAAACCAGTAGTTATCAAATACAATTTTTCCGCGATGCCGCGCTACCGCTGCAACCGGCCCAATAAGTCCTTCCGGCGGCGCTCTGTAATCTCCACCACCATGCCACTTTTGAGCACCACCCTGCCATGACTGGCATCGATCTGGCTGATATTCGACAGCTGTATCATCTGCATATTATTCACCTGGTAAAAAGCAAGCGAGGAAAACAAATCGGCGTAATACCGGAAAGGCCGCTCCGCCAGCAGTTCCTGGCCGTAATTCATCCGGAAAAGGCAGTTCTCCTGCCGGGCCTCCAGGCATTCTACGGCAGGAAGAAATATCGTTTGGGTGTCTCCGTTAGTGTCCTGCACCAGCAGTTTCCACGACGCCTGCTGCAGGTTGTGAAAGTTCTCCAGCAGCACCTGGTAGCGTTGTTTGCTGCTATTGCCCGCAATCCGGTCACGCACCAGCGAAACGGCCTGCAACAGGCTTTCCTTATCGATCGGTTTGAGGATCAGCTCCACTTCGGCGCAACGGATCACGTGCAGGAACTTCTTCTCAAAGGCGGTCACAAACACTGCTTCAAAAGAAACGTCCTCCCGTGTGCCCAACAGCACGTCAAAGCCGGTGCCATCAGGCATTTCAAGGTCAAGGAATACCAGCTCCGGCTGATGCTCCCTGATCCGCGCAATACCTTCTGCACAGTCGGAGGCCGTAGCCGCTACCGTTACTTCGGGGCAATATTTTTCCAGCATCAGGGCGATGATGTCCCTGCTGTTTCGCTCATCATCAATAATCACTGCTTTTATCATAACAGTATGTTGCTAACTAACGTTTACGTATATATTACAGTTGAGGTATCAGGATCTTTACCACCGTACCGCTTTCAGCTTCGTTCCGCGCTGACAGGTCAATGATTTCTATATGGATCTCCGTATTATACATTTTATTCAGCAGCTCGGCCCTGTTCTGGCTGATCTCCATGCCCGACGACTGGTGGTGCTTCGGCAGCGTGCGTAAAGAACGGGAGCGGGCAATACCAATACCATTGTCGGCAATCACGCATTCAAGCATGTCTGCGGCAACCTGTGTGAAACGGATAGACAGCTGGCCGATGGGCTGCTGCGGATTGGTCATACCATGCTTGACGGCGTTTTCCACATAGGGCTGCAACAGCATGGCCGGGATCTCCAGTTCCGCGGTAGCTATCTCCGGGTCCACCACGATTTCATATTCCATCCTGTTCTCAAACCGCATTTTCTCAAGGCCCAGATAGGTGTTGAGATAGGTGATCTCGTCAGCAAGGGATATAAAGTTACGCCGGGAGAAATCCAGCGTTTTCCGGATCAGGTAGGAAAAGTCGGACAGGTATTTCTGGGCATACTCATAATCGCGCTGCATTACAAACAGCTGTATGGAATTCAGGCAGTTGAAGATAAAGTGAGGATTGATCTGCGCCCGGATGGCTTTGAGTTCTATCTCGGTGAGCTTTTTATCGTACTCCGTTTCCAGCTGTATCTTGCGTTGTTCTTCCAGCTCCTGTTTCTTGCGGAGTATTTCGGTGGTCTGCTCTTTTACCAGTTCCTCCAACTGCTCGTTGAGCTTGTGTTGCAGCTCCTTGTTCTTATTCAGTTGTTTAATCAGCAACTCCTGGGTACGGGTCCTTTCCAGGTGCACCAGTTTGTTGCGGTAACTGAGGCCGGCCAGGAAAAACATGGCCTGCAGCAATACGCCGCCGATGAGCAGCATACTGGGCGCAGCCAGCTCGCCTAAAGCGCTCAGCAGTCCCAATGGCCTGATATGCATGAGGAAAGAGCCGAGGCAGGCCAGGTACAGGCATACCGACCCGTACAGGAAAAAGCGCACCAGCGGATGATGGCGGGAACGTCTGGCCAGCGCTACAAACACCACCAGGAAGGGAACCAGCGTACAGAAATAAACATAACTGTAGATGATTACCGGCAGATGGTATTGCTCCATCAGAATACAATAGATACAAACAATGATCAGCCCTCCCACCACCGTAGACACCCAGGTGAACACCTGTTCCATAAAAGGATACCGCTCTTTCAGGTTCAGGAAGGTATTGCCGAACATGAGGTACATAAGATAAAAACAGAACAGCAGCCCCGGTATGTCCCAGTAATATTTCAGCATGGGCCAGCGGTGGAAAAAAGAAAGCTGATAGGGCTTACTTTCCAGCCGCAGCGCAAAAAACAGGATCAGCCCGAGGATATAAATGGCAAAGTAGATATACGACCGGTCGGGCAACTGGATGTAGTTGATAACGGAGATGCTGAAGAAAACAAGGAGCATGCCCAGCAGCACCTGTATGATGACGGCCTCTTTGCGGTAGCTGTCCTGTTCCCTGTTATGGAACCGGGCAAAAGCCTGCTCGCTGAAGAGGGTGGGCATGAGCGGGTTTTCGTTGTACGATTTGTTGATGATATGGAGATAAAAAGTGCGGACCTGGCCGGGAGGCACGCTGACGTTAAAACCGTAGTGGTCCCATCTTTCCACGCCGCCTTTGTCATACATCAGGCCTGTCTGCATCAGCAGGGCGGCGCTGTCGCCGGGTGGTTTGGCGTACCAGTACATGAAGTCGTGCCATCCGGCAAAGAGGATGGCGGAGAGGCTGTCGGTGCCTTCATTTTTTATTTGCAGCCTGAACCAGCAGTTATTGACCTGGCCGTTATTTTTCTTGAAGTTGTGAAAATACCGGGGGGAAGACGCAAAAGGGAGGTGTACCACCTGCTGTATGGTCAGATGGCCCTCGGGGTCGGAGAGACTGTTTATGTAGGGACGCAGGTCCAGGGCCGAGGCAGCAAAGTCGTCTTTTGCTATCAGGGTGTCCGGAGCGGGGGTAACGGCAAGGGCGCCTACGGCGTAACAGTACAACAACAGCATTAAAATAATAATGCGCTTCACAAATGGTGTATGGATTTGATTATAATAATTGATCGATTGCTTTCGCCAGCGCCCGGTCTTTTTCTGTCACTACATTGCCCGCATCATGTGTAGTCAGATAGATGTCTACCTTGTTGTAGACATTGGTCCAGTAGGGATGGTGATCCATTTTTTCTGCGACCAGCGCCACCCGGGTCATAAACCCGAATGCTTCCCGGAAATCTTTAAAGGTAAAGGCCCGGTGCAATTGATTGTCTTTTTCTTCCCACATACAGCGAGTGTTTAAAGGTGAAAATGTGGCAATTCACTAGGTTACTGGTCAAATTATTAAGTGCTGTAACAGCTTCAGGTCGTCTTCCTGTCCTAAAAAATGAGGTTCATTTTATTTTTGATCTCTCTTGTATCCAGTAAAGATACTAATTGTACGAGGGGAACAAGGCGTAATTGTTCCAATAATTTTTTGACATCGTCCGCCTGGTAATAGTCGCCCTTGATCATCCAAAGGAAGTGTATATGTTTGAGCTCGGGCAGCAGGAACTCGGCCTGGCAGTGATTGTTGTAGAAATAGTGGGATACAGAATTAGTAGGTTCGTGGAACTCCATGACGGTGAAATGGAAGGACCTGTTTTTCTTGGAGAGCGTGATCTCCAGCAGATTGTTGACCCGGAAATTGGTATGCAGCTGTCGGTTGATCTGCCAGCAGAGCTGGTAATCCCGGGCGCTGGAGGCGATACCGATCAGGTGGGTGTTTTCAAAGAAATCCTCTACCAACTGTTCCTGGTCCAGTTTTAATTTTAGTATCGACATAGTATAAAAATAAGGTGAATCAGGGGAATTAATGCTCAGGCTTTCTTGCTGACAGTTTTTTTGGCGGTGGCAGCTTTGGGTTTGCCAGGGTCCCAGAATACATTTTTGAAGTCGCTGACCTTGTCGTTTTTGATGGTCACCCCTTCCTGTTCCAGCAGTTCCTGCATGAGGGTAGGAGTGGCGAAGAACTGGCGGCCACTGAGTTCTCCGATGCGGTTGACCACGCGATGGGCGGGGACCGCCGGTTTGGCGCTGCCGGCGCCGTTCATGGCCCAGCCCACCATGCGGGGCGTTAGTTTAATACCGGCCGCTTCCGCAATGGCGCCATAGGTCGTTACCCGGCCTTTGGGGATTTTGCGGGCTATTTTATACACCACATCGAAGAAAGAGACGGGCTTAGGATCGTCCGTCTTTTTCTTCGTTGCGGCGTTTTTCGAGGAGGACGGACCTTTTGGGTTCGGGTACTTTTTCATATGAAAATGGACAATGTTTACAGCCGTTGCCACAGCAGTAGCCCCGGTCCAGGTGATATTTTTCGGTAAATACCATATAGCCCTCCGCGTTATAGTAAAAATCAATCTTCTCCACTAACGGTTGCTTCATCGGAAGGCAGTTTTATGCTGCGCCAGTTCAACGGTGTGTCGGGCAGGCGGAATTTCAGGTAGCGGATGGTACGGCCGTCGGCCAGGTGCATGCCTTCGTAGTAGGTCTGTATTTTCAGCAGGGCGGGTACTTCCGGCAGTGCGTACACATCCGGGATATCTTCCACGAGGGTGAGGCCGGCGGCGGCGATCACTTCCTGCGTAAAAGCATATAATTCCGGGGAATCGGTTTTCAGGTTGATGGTGGCGCCGGTGGCCAGCAGCGGCTGGTACAGCTGCAGGAAGCGCGGGTGGGTCAGTCTTTTGCGGGCTTTGGATTTGCGGAGAAAAGGGTCCGGAAAGGTGATCCAGATGTCTTTGATCTCCCCGGGCGCAAAATAATTGTCCAGCTTTTCGATCTGTGTACGGAGGAAAGCCACATTGGTGAGTGATTCGTCGAGGGCTGTTTTGGCGCCTCTCCAGATGCGGTTGCCTTTCAGGTCTACCCCGATGAAGTTCTGGTCTTTGAACAGGCGGCCCATTCCAAGGGTGTAGTCCCCTTTGCCACAAGCCAGTTCCAGGGTGACCGGATGGTTGTTTTTAAAGTATTCGTTCCATTTTCCCTGCATGCCTTCCGGGTATATCAATACATTGGGGAAGGTCTCAATTTCAGCAAAGCGTTGTAGTTTTTTCTGTCCCATTTGGCGCAAAAATACCACGATATTTTTTTATTTAGTTATTTGGTTATTGGGCTATTGGATTTACGGATTTAGGGATTTGCGGATTTTGAAGGTGGGAATTTTGTTTTTTTAAGTTTTTGATTTTTTGGGAGATTTTATTTGTTCCCCTGATTTTAGGGATTTAAGAAGGACTTGGTTGCATCATGAGTTTATTTGCTGATTGGTCCCCAAAATCAAAAAATCGTAAATCAAAAAATCCCTAAATGAAAAAAGCCCATGAACCATAGGCTCACGAGCTCTTTAAACCAATTTGGCTGTAGGAGGAGGAGTCGAACCTCCACGGGGCAGTTAGCCATAGCACAATTAAGATTAGTGGTCAACCCAGTTATGCTACGTTTATCCCGAATTCCCCACCCCCGAGACAAGGGGGCATGTCTGCCAGTTTCATCATCCCACAATTTTTATTATCATTACTGTCACGTTCTTTCCGGTGGCTTTTTTGTAATGATTATAATGCAAATCTAAAGACGCGGGCGATTCCTTGCAAATTTTTTAAGAAAAATTTTTGAATTTTCGATATTTTTTAAATATTTGCATATAACTTTAAAACATTCAAAAACAAATTGTAAAAATGAGCCACAATTTGAATATTGACAAACTCGATTTGCAGATTATCAGCGAGATGATGAATAATGCTGAGATCTCCTACGCCGATCTGGGGAAGAAACTGTTCGTTTCCGGCGGCACTATCCATGTGAGAATGAAGAAATTGCAAGAACTGGGTATAGTTAAAGGTACTAAATTACATGTAGATTTGAAAATGATCGGCTATGATGTAATTGCCTTTATCGGTATTTACCTCGAAAAAAGTTCCATGTATGATACTGTAGCCAAAGAACTGCGTAAAATCCCGGAAATGGTGCGCCTCAATTATACCACCGGCAGTTACAGCATGTTCGCCGAAATCATCTGCAAAGACATTACCCAGTTGCGCCGTATCCTCCACGATGAATTACAGAAAATAAAAGGTATCGAAAGAACTGAAACCCTCATCTCGCTCGAAGAAAGTTTTTACCGCACTATCAATGTGGTGGAATAATTAAAGCAGGCCGGACCCGGAAAATGCTGCAGTTGCTTTTTCAGCCGGAATGATTAATTTCCGCCAATGGTTACAACAGAAATTGCCGATAAAATAAAACGGCTGGAAGAGAAATACGCCGCCATGGGGCAGAACCTGTCTTCCTATCTTGACGGGCTGCTGTATGCGGACTATCTGACATACTGGGATTATATCCAACTGGATGTGTTGCTCAACCTGCAACATCCGCGCACGCCGATTCCGGATGAAAACATCTTCATCATTTATCACCAGATAACGGAATTGTATTTTAAACTGACGCTGCAGGCCATCGAACAGATCGGCTTCGCGCCGGAACGGACCGCTACTGTGTTTACGACACAGCTGAAACGGATCAATAACTATTTCCGCAACCTGATCCACTCGTTCGAGATCATGGTAGACGGAATGGACAAAGATCAGTTCCTGCAGTTCAGAATGGCGCTGCTGCCGGCCAGCGGCTTCCAGAGCGGACAGTTCAGGATGATCGAGATCTGCTCCACCCGCCTGGTCAACCTGGTGTATGAACCCCAGCGCCCGGCTATGGAGAACAGCGACCTGAAAACGGTGCTGGACAATATTTACTGGAGAAGCGGCGCTACCGAACTGGCTACCGGCAAGAAAACCCTTACCCTGCAACAGTTTGAAAAGAAATATATGGGCCCCTTCCTGCAACTGGCCACCCGGTACGAAAACTGTAACTTACAGGCGGCCTACCGGCAGCTGCCGGAGGCTGACAAGGCAATCGTCTTACCCCTGCTGAAGGAATATGACCTGAACATTAACGTAAGATGGCCCCTGATGCACTATAAATCAGCCGTCAGGTACCTGCATAAAAAACCGGAAGACATTGCCGCTACGGGGGGTACCAACTGGCAACAGTTCCTGCCTCCGAAAAACAAGCGCATTGTATTTTTCCCGGAACTGTGGACGGAAGAAGAACTCAATAACTGGGGCAAACTGGCGATGGGCGAATAACCCCTCAGTCTATTTTCTGTGTAGTAAATCTCTTGATAAAATATGCCAACAACGGTACATCTGCCTTTTCCAGCGGATGTGCCGTGTCCGGCAGCATAGTCATCTGCGCCTCTGGCAAAGCCCGGAACACCTCCACCGTTTCCGAGACGGACACCATGTTATCCCGGTCACCCATCAGTAACATACAGGGAGAAGCGATCTGCGCATAATCCTGTGCCTTCAGCAGCGACTGGTGCCCCAGGTCCTCGATCAGCTGCGCTGTCCGCGTTACCACTTCCTTCCAGTCGTTCGGGTTGTGCCGCTCCGCCAGCAATTGTGCAAAACCGGGTACTTTTTCCGCTATCAGCGCGGGATTCAGTTGCTTCACCTCTTTGCCTGCCGTCGCTTCGTTCCAGTTGTATTTGGTGCCCAGCGTCATCACCCTCCCGATTTTCTCCGGATAGTGCCGGGCCAGGTACATGGCCACATAACCGCCCATGCTGTACCCGAAGATATGCACGAAGTCAAGCTGGTGCTGGTCGAGATATTCCAGTACCTCCGCAGCAAACACCTGTATATTAAAGCCATTTTGGGAAAACGGCACACCGCCGTGACCACTGAAGTTGACCGTATGGATATCGTAGTAGGGTTCCAGTTGCGCTGCCAGCTGTTCGAACTGTTTTGCGCAGCCCAGGGCGCCGTGCAGCAGCAGTAGAGGGAATTTATGCATTTTGAAATTTTGATATTTAGAGATTTACCGGAGTTTTTGTCTTAACAGATTGCTATTTAAAGGAAAATCCCTTTAAAAACAAACGCTTTAAAACAAAAACGTTTAAAACAAAGGCCGGTCAAATAACTAAATATCAAAATGTCAAAATCCGAAAATCCAATCATCGAGCCAGGTATGCCCCGTCTACCGGGTAATAACCACCGGTTACGAAGGAAGAGAGGGGCGCGCTTAGCCATAATACAAGTTCCGCAACTTCCTCCGGCTTGCCTAACCGGCCTATGGGATGCAAACCTACCAGGCCCTGCATCTCCTGCTGGCTCAGATGTTTGGTTAATAGAGGTGTTTCAATGAATCCGGGCCCCACGGCGTTAACACGGATGCCTTTGGCAGAATACTCGATGGCCGCTGTTTTGGTAAGGCCTACCACCGCGTGTTTGGCCGCTACATAGGCGCAGGAGCCTGCAAATCCTGCCGTTCCGAGGATGGAAGCCATGTTGACGATGGCGCCGGCGCCGGCTTTTACCATCACGGGCAACTGGTAGCGCATCCCGTAGAATACGCCGTTGAGGTTGATACCGATCACTTTTTCCCATTCGGTCAGCTTGTAGCTCCCGGTGGGAGCGGATTCTCCGCCGATGCCCGCATTGTTGCAGGCAATGTCCAGTTTGCCGTATTCTTTGAGGGTGGCCGCTACCAGCTGCTCATTGTCCTCCGCTTTGCTCACGTCCGCCCTTACGAAAAAAGCTTTGCCGCCCGCGCGCTGTATGTCTTCCACCACGGCAAACCCGCCTTTGTCGTCTATATCGCTGACCACTACGCTGGCGCCGTTGCGCGCATAAAGTTCCGCTACGGCGCGGCCGATGCCTGAGCCGGCCCCTGTTACCAAAGCCACCTTGTCTTTCAGAAGTTCCATAACATTCGTTTTGGCTCTTTAACAAAGCTGTAGTGTTAAATGTTCCTCGTATTTTTTTGTTATTTTTGCAGGGATGTTGTCACTTTACTATCTTCACTTTAAGATGTTCCTACATCAATAATACTTTTAAATACTTATAATGGAATATAATACCACGCGTAATTACCTGATAATGAAGGAATATGGCCGGAATATCCAGAAAATGGTGGAGTTCCTGGGAACCATAGAGGACGATGAGGAACGCCAGCGCAATGCCATGGCGGTGATTGAATTAATGGGTACGCTGAATCCGCATCTGAGAAATGTGGAAGACTTCAGGCACAAACTATGGGACCATCTGTTCAATATATCCGGCTTCACCCTGAAAGTGGAATCACCATATCCGGTGCCTACCCAGGAAGCTTTGCGGGCAAAACCGGACCGTTTGCCTTATCCCAAAAAATATCCGCGTAACCGTCACTTCGGTAAAAACCTGGAGATGGTGATCGATAAAGCCCTGCATGAGGATAATACGGAGAAAAAGGAAGGGTTTACCCAGTGCATCGGCAACTACATGAAACTGGCTTATTCCAACTGGCATAAGGAGAGCGTACACGACGACGCTATCAAGGCGGAACTGGCGGCTATCACCAATGGCGGCCTGGAATACCAGACCGGCAACGCGGCAGCCCCGGCGCCGACGGCTACGTTTAACCTCGGTGGCAACACCAGCGGCGGTGGCGGCGGAGGAGATCATTTCCGTACCAACAAACGCAAAAACTTCCAGCAGAACAAACAGTTCAAAAGCAACAGCGGCGGAGGAAAAAATAATAACAAGCACAATAACAAATACAACAAAAACAGGAACAAGTGAGCAGTGCTTTTGAAGTAAGAGGTGGCAACCGTCTCAAAGGTGAAATTATACCGCAGGGAGCCAAAAACGAAGCTTTACAGATCATCAGTGCCGTGATGCTGACTTCAGAGAAAGTCACCATTCACAATATTCCCGATATAGTAGATGTCAACCTGCTGATAGAGCTGCTGGGTGATGCCGGCGTGAAAGTAAACCGTATCAGCCGCGACAAGTGCGAGTTTCAGGCAGATGATATCGACCTGGCCTATCTGCAGGGCGCCGATTTTAAAAAGAAGTCCGGCCGTCTGCGTGGCTCCGTAATGATTGCCGGTCCGCTGCTGGCAAGGTTCGGCAAAGCGCTGATCCCCAAACCGGGAGGCGACAAGATCGGCCGCCGCCGGCTCGACACGCACATCATCGGTTTTGAGAAACTGGGTGCGCGCTTCAACTATGAATCCGACGATAACTATTTTCGCCTCGAAGCCCCCGGTGGCCTGAAAGGCACTTATATGCTGCTGGATGAGCCCAGTGTGACCGGTACCGCCAACATCGTGATGGCTGCCGTACTGGCGCAGGGCACTACCACCATCTACAACGCTGCCTGCGAACCCTACCTCCAGCAGCTTTGTAAAATGCTCAACAGCATGGGCGCCCGTATCAGCGGCGTGGGTTCCAACCTGCTCACCATTGAAGGCGTTACCAGCCTGGGCGGCTGTCAGCATACCATGCTGCCGGACATGATCGAAATCGGGTCATTCATCGGCCTCGCCGCCATGACGCAGAGCGAGCTGACCATCAAAAACGCCGGCGTGGAAAGCCTGGGCATCATCCCGGAAAAATTCCGCTCCCTCGGCATTCAGCTGGAAATCAAAGGCAACGACATCTATATCCCTTCCCAGGAAACGTATGAAATACAGACCTTCCTGGACGGTTCTATCCTGACCATTGCTGACCACCCGTGGCCCGGCTTCACGCCCGACCTGCTCAGTATCGTGCTGGTAGTCGCCACACAGGCAAAAGGCAGCGTGATGATCCATCAGAAAATGTTCGAGAGCCGCCTGTTCTTCGTGGATAAGCTCATTGACATGGGCGCACAGATCGTACTGTGCGATCCGCACCGCGCCGTAGTAATAGGCCTGGGCCGCCAGCACCCGCTGCGTGGGATCACCATGTCTTCTCCGGATATCCGTGCCGGTGTGTCGCTCCTGATCGCCGCCCTCAGCGCAGAAGGCAAAAGCACTATCCAGAACATCGACCAGATTGACCGCGGTTACCAGTACATCGACGAACGGTTGAGAAACCTGGGAGCCGATATTAAACGCGTATAAAAACAAACGGTTAATATTACCTCAAAACCCAAACTCCGGGCAACCTTTTGCCGGATTTTGGGTTTTGCATTTGAAAGACACCGCCACATTTCGATTTTTGATTAGCATAATGGAAAAAAAGATCATCATTATTACCGCCCCCTCCGGAGCGGGTAAGACCACCATCGTAAAGAAACTGCTGGCCAGCATGCCTGTACTGGCCTTTTCCATATCTGCCGCCACCCGCACCGCCCGCGCCGGCGAGGTGAACGGCAAAGATTATTATTTCATGACCACCGAAGAATTTCACGCTAAAATCGATGAAAACGCCTTCGCTGAATATGAAATGGTATATGCGGGTAAATATTATGGCACCCTGAAAAGCGAACTGGAACGTATCTGGAACAATACACAGATACCCATGGTGGATATTGATGTGAAAGGCGCCCTTTCTATTAAAGAACACTACCACGATAAAGCCCTGACAATTTTTATTCAGCCGCCTTCCATCGATGCGCTGCGCGCCCGTCTCAGTGACAGAGGCACCGAAACACAGGCGTCTATCGACGAGCGGCTGGCCAAAGCACAGTATGAACTGTCGTTTGCCCATGAGTTTGACAGGATCGTTGTCAACGATGAACTGGAACGCGCCTACGAAGAAGTAAAAACGCTGGTACAGGATTTTTTAAATATAAAATAGCAGGGTGATCGTTGGTGTACCTAATTCATTATTTTTGTTAGGATGGACGGATACACAATTATAATTCTAGTTTCTCTCTTACTGCTGGCAGGCTTCTTTGCGGGCATCGAAGCTGCCTTTGCCAATGTGAATAAACTCAGCATTGAGCTCAAAAGAAAGCAGGGGAGAGCTACCGGCAAAATACTGGCCGGTTTTACCGAGCACCCCAGCCGTTTTCTGGCTACCAGCCTGGTAGGGCTGACCATTACGGTCGTGATCTACAGCATCCTGCTGGCAGGCTTCTTCCAGCCCGTGTGGGAAGCCAGCACCGCTGCGCCGGACAATGTGCCCATGCCGCTGGTGATCTTCCTGGAAATATTGCTGGCATCACTGGCCATGCTGTTTCTCGGATTTTTTATTCCAAGGGCTATCTTCCGCTCACGTCCCGAAGCATTGCTGAGCTTTTTTGCGTTGCCTATTTCTGTCGTGGCCAAACCACTGTACATCATTGGCAACCTGCTGGTGTCTATCTCTGAATGGATGCTGAAATATCTTTTCAACGTCCGTATCCTCGAAACACGGGAGTCCTTTACCCGCGTGGATGTAGAGCATTTCATCCGGCAGTCGCAGCAACATGTGGGCGAAAACCAGGAACTCAATACGGAACTGTTTGAAAACGCTCTCTCACTGGCGCATGTGAAAATCCGTGGCTGCCTTATCCCGCGCAAGGAAATTGAAGCGCTCGATATCAAAAGCCCGATCATCGATGCCCGCAAAAAATTCATGGAAACCAAACTCTCCAAGATCATTATCTATGATACCACCATCGATAATATTCTCGGATATATTCATCAGCTGGACATGTTCAAGAACCCGCAGGACATCGAAAGCATCATCCATCCGATACTGGCCGTACCGGAAACCATGAGCGCCATCGATCTGCTGAGCAAGTTCAACAAAGAACGCAAAAGCATTGCGTGGGTGGTGGATGAGTTTGGCGGGACCGCCGGTATTGTGACCATAGAAGACGTACTGGAAGAAATTTTCGGGGAAATCAAGGACGAACACGATGAAGAAGAATTCGTGGAAAAACAGATCGCCGAAAAAGAATACATTTTCTCTGGCCGGCTGGAGCTAGATTACTTAAACGAAAAATACAGCCTCGATTTTCCGGAAGATGAAAGCGAAACACTGTCCGGTTATATCATCAACCATCATGAAACCATTCCGAAGATCAAGGAACGGATTATTATCGGTGACTATGAGTTTGATATACTGAATGTTACGGATACACGTATCGAAATGGTAAAGATGAAAATCCTGGGCTAGAAGATTGTTTTTTGACCAGTGTTATACGATGTTTATATGATATAAAATTTTTTATAATATCTGTATTAACGGTACAATAACAATTTTGCTAAAACGTTTTCAAAAAAAGTAGTAGGAATTTAACACGGATTGTATACATTTGCTGTAGATGATGTAACACAATGATTTGATTTTTGTTAAAAGGTTGTAAAAAAAGTGTTCCAACATTGATAATAAAATAATTCTTGTTATTTTTGTATTACAAAATAAAAGCAACCAGTGATTCTTACTTATTCTGAACGCTTGCCATCAATTAGGTAAGTAGCTGAACTGGAAGCAAAAGACATTCTCGAATTCAACTTTTTTGGGGTTAACAAACAATGGATGAAAGGCCGGCTCTTGATTCTTCTCGGGCTGGCTCTTTTTTTTGTCCCTGCTCATCGCCTGCTATCTTCCGCAACATCATGCCGTTGCAGCACATCCTCTCTTAAAAGACTATTAAAACCTCCTACTTTATCGCCCATGCGCTGTAAATTGTAGTCTCCATCCGCTATATTTGTGCTCCTGTAGAAGAAACATTCAACTTCGACCGATCGTATCATGTTAAAGAAACTTTTTTCCAATAATGAGGACAAGGCAGAGATGTCGTTTTTTGATCACCTCGAAGATCTCCGCTGGCACCTCGTAAGATCAGCATTTGCGCTTGTGGCGTTCAGTATATTCGGGTTTGTGTATACCCAGGAAATTCTGGACAATGTGATTTTCGGGCCTACGAATGCGGATTTCCCTTCCTACATCGCCTTGTGTAAGCTGAGCCACTGGATTGGCATGGGCGACAAACTTTGTATTACACCGGTAAAGGTGACTTTCCTGAACTATAAGATGGTAGGCCAGATCATGCTGCAGTTCAAGCTGGCCTTTATGATCGGATTTGTATGCGCCTTCCCCTATATTTTCTGGGAGTTCTGGCGCTTCGTGAAACCGGCGCTGAAAGAGAAAGAGCTGAAAGGGGCCAGGGGCGCTATCTTCTGGGTGTCTTTCCAGTTTTTTCTGGGTATCGCTTTTGCCTACTTCCTGATGGCGCCTTTCACCATCAACTTCCTGGCGTCTTACACCGTGACGGACAAAGCGCTGAACCAGTTCTTTATGGACGATTATTTCGATCTGATGACCCAAATCGTCCTTGGTATGGGACTGTTGTTTGAATTGCCGATCCTGGTGTTTTTCCTGACCAAACTGGGCATTTTGACGCCGGACTTCCTGCGGGCCTACAGAAGGCACGCTATCGTGGTTATTCTGATCCTGGCGGCCGTTATTACCCCGCCCGACCTGATTGACCAGCTGATTGTATTCGCACCTTTATACTGTCTTTACGAAATCAGTATCTTCGTGTCCAAGAAAGCGCTCCGTGACAGAGAATCAGTAGAACGGAAACAGGAAGTGCAGGAATGGTCCTAAAAGTGGATGCTCATTAACCGTAAACACTCACGCTATGCAACAACATAACACCTTTGACACTGCTTTGCCTGTAGCCATCGGCTCAGACCATGCAGGATTTGAATACAAGGAGGAAGTGATTTCCTACCTGGAAGCGAAAGGGCTGTCCGTTAAAGATTTTGGTACGCATTCCAAAGATTCGGTAGACTACCCGGATTACGCACATCCGGTGTCCACAGCTGTGGAAAGAGGACTGGCTGCCTTTGGTATCCTGATCTGCGGCAGCGCCAACGGGGTGGCTATCACGGCCAACAAGCACCAGGGTATCCGCGCTGCCATCTGCTGGGGCGAAGAGCTGTCCAGGCTGGCGCGTTCCCACAACAACGCGAATGTATTGTGCATCCCTGCCCGTTTTGTGGATGTTGCCGTAGCCAATCAAATGGTGGACGTGTTCATCGATACGCCGTTTGAAGGCGGCCGTCACCAGAACCGTGTCAGCAAAATGGCCTGCCTGTAATGGTTTTTGACCACTCCCCACAAAGGATGGTCTGTACCTTTTCATATTATTTGTAACTTAAAGAGCCGGATGAAAATCCGGCTCTTTTTTTATAGGCCGGCATCCGGCGTCATCAAAAAACAGTTCATGAGATTGTTAGTCACGGCAGTATGTGTCTTTTCGCTGTCCACCGCATTTGCACAAGGGAAATCCCCGCTGATATTCGACCAACCCAACGCCCTGCGCTACGGCGCTACCATTACACCTGCATCCGCAAAGGCGCAGCTGGCGGTGATCGCCGGAGAAGAGATGGAGGGCCGGGAAACCGGCACACGCGGGCAGGAGAGGGCTGCTGCCTACATCATATCCCAATTTAAGGAGGCCGGGCTGCAACCCGGGGCCAACGGGCAATGGGAGCAACATTACCCCTTGTACCGCGACAGCCTGGAAACAGGTACCATCACCACAGATGGCCGTACCTTCCATTTCGGAACAGATTTCTACGCCAATGTACAGGAAACGCTCAACAGCACGGTGGAAGCAGCAGTAGTCTTTGCCGGCTATGGCATCGTCACCCCCGGTCGCAACGACTACCAGGGACTCGATGTGAAAGGTAAGATCGTGATGGTCCGTGAAGGCGTGCCTGCCGGCGTGCCGCGCGAAAAAGCCAGCCCCGCAGAGAAGGCTGCCATTGCCGCTTTCAGAGGGGCTGCCGCGGTACTGGTGGTAAGCAGAAGCGCTAACCGCTTCCGGCTGCTGGACCAGGAATATCTCCGCAAAACAGACATCTATAAATTCCGCGATACCAGCAGCAGGCCGGGCGTTTACTATATTACGCCGGCTATGGCGGGCGTAATGATGGGGCGGGACAGCGCGCAGGCGGAACGGGGCTTGTTGCCCGTAACGTCGCCGCAACCGGTGCAGATCCGTTTTGCCAAAAAAGACCTTACCCTCTGGCCGTCCAATGTGCTGGGGTATCTTGAGGGCACAGACAAAAAAGACGAAGTGGTATTCATCACCGCACACTACGATCACCTCGGTATTGTAGATGGCAACATCAACTACGGCGCAGATGACGATGGCTCCGGCACCACCGCTGTGATAGAAATGGCGAAAGCCTTCGGAAAAGCCGCCCGCGAGGGCCGCAGGCCGCGCAGAAGCATCGTGTTCATGACGGTGTCCGGCGAAGAGAAAGGTCTGCTGGGATCTGCCTATTATACCGCCAACCCGGTGTATCCCCTGGCCAAAACGGTGGTGGACCTGAACATTGACATGATTGGCCGTATTGATCCGGAGCACGAGCACGATCCCAATTACATCTACATTATCGGCGACGATAAAATCAGCAGCGAACTGCGCCCGCTCAGCGAAAGCGTCAACAAGGCATATACCCGTTTCACGCTGGATTATAAGTTCAATGATCCGAACGATCCGCACCAGTTTTATTCCCGTTCCGATCACTATAACTTCGCCCGGCACGGTATTCCGGTAATCTTTTATTTCAATGGCACCCATGCAGATTATCACCAGCCGACGGATACGGTGGAAAAAATCAACTATGGGCTGCTGGCCAGAAGGGCACAGCTGGTGTTTTACACTGCATGGCAGATAGCGATGACAGACACAAAACTATAACTGTGATGGCTTTGATTATTACTGATTCTTCTGATTTGGGAAGAAGGGAGAGGGTAGGATAGAAGAAACATTACAGTATTTACCGCCTTTATGGATGATCGGTCTGACAGGTCGTCCGTGAAGGCGGTTTGTTTTTTACACCATTATTTTGAAAGTAAAGTATACGGTCTTAAACCTCCGGGATTTGGAGTTGTCATATAACCGGTTTAGTGATTTATCCGGGCTGCTTCATTCTTTTATTTTGGGTGCCATCAGCAAAAGGTAGTCATCCTGCCTATGACGGGAGAGATCGTTCATTTTCGCTGTGGTATTGACGTTCCATACTGCTCAGGTATCCGCTTTTTATTTTCCTGGATCGGGTAAATCTGCAGGAATCATGAACATTGCACTTTTTTTTGTTTTTTTTAACAAAATTTTATAAATTGTGTATAGAGTCCTAGCTTAAAATAATAGATATATATATCATATATCTTATGTGAATTTGAAGTTGAATGTAAGTGATGTCATTTGAGTGTGAATGGACGATTTTATATACGAGAGTCAGGTAAAACCCTTTAAACTTTTCGACAAACCTGTTGTTGTTCAAGTCGGTATTTATAGTAATCAGGCGGTGTATAAGCTTGTCTTTTTATTGAAATCGGAAACTTAGACCCCGCTATTTGGTAACATTATAAAATTACCATCATGAAAGCACCTGCCACCTTTCCTTTGATGACCCATTGTACCCGCAGGATGTATGCATTAGTCCCGGGCCGATGTTGTCATGGAATTCCATAGGGGGCATCATTATCGTTTTATAATTAATCCTGCATGAAAACTCAAGATATACCTGGTTGTTTATAATGATTGTGTACCCTATTCACCTGGCTGGAGCGCCTGTTGTGAAATTATAAAACGAAATGCATGCGGAACTTTTATAGTGCCTATTGGTGGATTTTTTTGCTCAGGGGAATATTTGCGTTGGTTTTGGGTGTGCTGGCTATCGTTTGGCCGGGGGCTACTTTCACCACTTTGATTGTCTTTTTGGGAGCTTATCTCTTTATTGCCGGCTCTTTTGCGATGGTGGGCGCTATTGCCGCCCGCAAAACGGCTGAGAACTGGGGGCTTTTTTTGCTGTCTGGTTTAGCTGGAATTATATTAGGGATCCTTACATTGTACAATCCTTTTGCTACCGGCGCCGCACTGATATTCCTGGTAGGGTTCTGGGCGATGCTGGCCGGTATTTTCGAAATCATTATTGCGATCAGGTTAAGAACATTGATAACCGGTGAAGGTTGGTATATCGCAGGCGGATTGCTGTCTATACTTTTTGGCATTCTGCTTTTATCTAATCCTGAAAACGCTGCTATTACGCTGACCTGGTTGTTTGGCTTTTATGCGGTGATGTCGGGAGTCATGTTGATATTATTATCGTTCCGGTTACGGAAAAAATAAAACTGAAACGGAAACCCTTGTTGTTGTTCAACTAAATTATCCCCATATGCAAGCTTATTTTCTAACTAAAACGCTTATACGATGCTGATCAAAACACCTGGTTAGTGGCACCTGTTGCTGCGTCTGCCGCCGGTGTTGATACCGCCGCGGCTCCCGACGCCCGCAGGTGCCGGCAGTACGCCGGTCCGGAGTACCGGCGGCCACCATTGCTGCCCCACGCACACGCTCGCTCCCTGGCCCTGGAAGGGGTTAGCATGCTGCAGCCTATTTTGAAACTTAAAGTTAACCGTTATGTCATCCACCGAATTCAATAATTTGTTACTGGGAAATGCTGATTTCCTGCGGCCGTATGCTGTTACGCTGACAAAAGACTCTGAATCCGCCAAGGACCTCTACCAGGAAACCTTGTTCAGGGCGCTGTCCAACCGTGATAAATACCTCGCCGGCACTAATATCCGTGCATGGTTATATACCATCATGCGGAATATTTTTATCAACAACTACCGCAGGGGAAACCGTCAGTATAAATTGCTGGACAACGCAGTAGGCGATTACCTGTTGAGCCACCAGCCTTCTGCTATCGGCAATTTCGCTGAATCCGACCTCCGCGTGAAAGACGTGCAGATGGCCGTGTATAACCTGCCGGTTATCTTTAAACAGCCTTTTCTGCTCTATTTCGAGGGCTATAAATACTATGAGATCGCCGCTATCCTTAATGAACCATTGGGAACAGTGAAAAGCCGCATCCACTTTGCGCGGAAAATGTTGAAAACCAGGATAACCAGACACTAAATATTATTATTCCCAATAAGGCTTTGGGAAACCGAAAGCCCGGCAAACAGGACAAAATACCGGAAGCCGCTGTTCTATGATTTACCCGATAGCAGGCTGAGATGTGTTAAGATACGCCTGCCACCCGCGCTGCAGAACCCTCCTGCAGCTCAGATAGCCAGTATCTGTTGTACTGCCTTTGCGGGCTTCGGTTCAGTCCGTAGCCCGGAAAACCGATATACCTGACGGCCCTTGTTTTTTATCACCGGAAAAAATATCCGCCATCGCCCCTTCAGCCTGCTGGCCCATCCCGCCGGTTAAAGTCATGCGCGTGCTCAAAGACGACCGCAAAATCAAAAGAATCACAGTTTCATTTCGTACTTTTACACCCTCAAAAAAGTCGTGATGAAGGCAAATTATTTAGACGAGCTTAACGAAAGACAGCGGGAAGCAGTTACACATATCAATGGCCCCCTGATGATCGTTGCAGGCGCGGGTTCAGGAAAAACAAAAGTTCTGACCACGCGTATTGCACACCTGATGCGGAACGGGGTAGACGCGTTTAATATTCTGTCGCTCACGTTTACCAACAAAGCGGCGCGCGAAATGAAAGAACGTGTGGAAAAAATCCTGGGAGGCAGCGAAGCCCGCAACCTCTATATCGGTACCTTCCACTCCGTATTTGCCCGCCTTCTCCGTGCAGAAGCACACCGGCTGGGCTACCCCAACGATTTTACCATCTATGATGCAGATGATGCCAAAAGCGTTGTGAAAACTATCGTGAACGAGCTTAACCTCGACGATAAGCACTATAAACCGAACTTCGTATACAACCGGATCTCCGCGGCTAAAAACAGCCTGATGGGGCCGGAAGAATACCAGCTCGATCACCTCGTACAACAGGAAGACATGCGGGCCAACAGGCCCCTGATCGGGAAGATCTACGATATGTACGCCAAACGCTGCTTTAAAAACGGCGCCATGGACTTCGACGATCTCCTCTTCAAAATGTACGTGCTGCTGAAAAGCTTCCCGGAAGTACTGCACAAATACCAGCATAAGTTTAAATATATCATGATCGATGAGTACCAGGATACCAACCCGGCTCAGTACGAGATCATTAAACTGCTGGGCGCTGTCAACGAAAATATATGCGTGGTGGGAGACGACGCCCAGAGCATCTACTCCTTCCGCGGTGCCACCATTCAAAACATCCTCCAGTTCGAAAAAGACTACGATGACGTAAGAGTAGTAAAACTGGAACAGAACTACCGCAGTACTAAATCCATCCTGAGCGTGGCCAATGAAGTTATTGCCCACAACAAAGGACAGATCGAGAAAAACCTGTGGACAGACAATAACGAAGGCGATACCATCAAACTGGTACGCACCATGACCGATAACGAAGAAGGCAAATTCGTAGCGGACACCATTGCAGAACAAAAGCTGCGCAACCACTACGATAACCGCGACTTCGTGATCCTCTACCGTACCAACGCCCAGAGCCGTTCCTTCGAGGAAAGCCTGCGCCGGAAAGGGATCCCCTACCGTATCTTCGGCGGCCTGTCGTTCTACCAGCGGAAGGAAATCAAGGATTTCGTGGCCTACCTCCGCGTCACCATGAACACCCGCGACGAAGAAGCCCTGAAAAGGATCATCAACTACCCGGTACGCGGCATCGGTAAAACCACCATGGAAAAAACCATTGTCCTTGCCAACGACCACAACATTACCATGTGGGAAGTGCTGGAGAGAGCCAGGGAGTTCGGTTTCAAAGGTGGCACCCTTGAAGCCATCGAAGCTTTTGTAGTGATGATCAAAAGTTTTCAGGCCTTGCTGACCACCCACAACGCTTATGATGTGGCCGTGGTAGTAGGTAAATCCACCAATATCGTAAAAGAGCTGTTCAACGACAAAACCACAGAAGGTCTCGCCCGTTACGAAAACGTGCAGGAATTGCTCAACTCCATCAAGGAATTCACCGAAACGCCGGATGAAGAAGGCGAACTGCTGGATAAGAGCATGGGCTCTTACCTGCAGCAGATCACCCTGCTCACTGACGCCGACCAGGGCAGTGATGAGGACAGCAACGTGGTAAAACTGATGACCATTCACGCCGCCAAAGGACTGGAGTTCCCCGTGGTATTCACTGTGGGCCTCGAAGAAACCCTGTTCCCCAGCGGTATGTCTATCAATACCCGGGAGGAACTGGAAGAGGAAAGACGCCTGTTCTATGTGGCCATTACCCGGGCCAAAGCAAGACTGTGGCTTACACATGCCAACAGCCGGTATCGCTTTGGCAACCTGGTACAGAATGAGCCCAGCCGTTTCCTCGAAGAAATGCCGGAGAAGTTCATCGACCGCAGTTATGCCGGTGGCGGAAGCGTTCGCAACGCTTTCGGCGGTGGCAGCACCTCCGGATGGGGCGGAGGCAGCAATATGGGCAATATGTTTGACCGGATGCAGAAAAAAACGCCCGGACAAACCGCTTCCCAGCCGTCTTCTTCTCCCAAACCGGCGCCACGTCCCGTGTCAGCAGCCACTACCCATGTGCCTACCCCCGGGTTTACCCCGGACGACCCCGCAGGCATGGAGCCCGGTATGCAGGTGGAACACCAGAAATTCGGCTTCGGCACCATTATGGGCATGGAGGGCGCTCCCAACAACAGGATCGCTACCGTGGTATTCCCCAAAGGTGGCGGCGAAAAGAAAATTATGCTTAACTACGCCAAGCTGAGGATCGTCAGATAGCTGCATGGAAAAAGAACTGGAGATGCTGCGCCGCTACTGCGCTTACCAGGAGCGGTGCCATCAGGAAGTGAAATATAAAAGCCTGGAACTGGGATTACGCGGAGAAGCAGTAGATGCGGCCATTGCGGAACTGATAGCCGACAATTTCCTGAATGAGGAAAGATACGCCAAAGCCTTTGCCGGTGGCAAATTCAGGATCAAACAATGGGGCCGCAACAAAATCAAAGCGGAGCTGAAACAGAAGCAGGTGTCTGATTACTGCATCCGTAAAGGGCTGGCGGAGATCGACGAAGACGACTATTACGCCACGCTGCGGAAGCTGGCCGATAAGAAATGGCAGTCGCTCAACAGGGAAACTGCGCTCAAACGGCGGTATAAAACCATGCAACACCTGATGCAGCGCGGCTTTGAAAGTTCCCTGGTCCAGGAAGCGCTTGAAGAAATTGCAAATAATGACGCCTGAACAAGGGATAATTTGAAAAGTTTCTAATCCATCAGGCAGTACTTTTGTAGTCACAATACCCGATAATGGCAGATTTAAAAGTTACACTGATACAATCCCAGCTTTACTGGGAAGATATTGCGGCAAACCTGCAGATGTTTGACGAGAAAATCGATCGCATAGGTGAGCGGACAGAAGTGGTGTTTCTCCCCGAAATGTTCAGCACCGGCTTCAGCATGCAGCCGGAGAAACTGGCGGAAACCATGGACGGAAGCGCTGTGCAATGGATGAAGAAAAAGGCTGCCGAAAAAAATATCATCCTCACCGGCAGCCTGATCATCGAAGAAAACGGGCATTACCTGAACCGCCTCGTCTGGATGCTGCCCAACGGCACCTATGGCACTTACGATAAACGCCACCTGTTTGGTTATGCCGGCGAACATGAGCATTACCAGCCGGGCGACAAACGGCTGATCGCACAGGTGAAAGGCTGGAAAATCAATCTGAATATCTGTTACGATATGCGTTTCCCGGTATGGGCACGCAATACCATCCAGCCGGACGGCAATCCTGCCTACGACGTATTGGTATATGTGGCCAACTGGCCGGAACGCCGCAGCACCGCATGGACTACGCTGCTGCAGGCCCGCGCCATTGAAAACCAGTGTTACGCCATCGGCGTCAACAGGGTGGGCAATGACGGCAATAACATCTACCATAGCGGGGAAACCAGCCTGATAGACCCTATGGGCGAAATTATCTACCGCAAGTCACATGATGAAGATACCTTTACGTATACCCTTCAGCGTGACCGGGTGGATGAAGTGAGGAAAAACATCCCTTTCCTGAAAGATGCCGACAACTTCACTATTCTCAGTAACGAACTCGTTTAATCTCTGTTATAGATGCATCTGCAGGCCGTGCACCATATCGCTGTTATTTGCGCTGACTATCACCGTAGTAAAGCCTTTTACACCGATGTGCTGGGCCTGCAGGTCATCCGGGAGGTATACCGCGAAGAACGCGACTCCTGGAAGCTGGACCTGGCGCTGGGCGACCAGTATGTGATAGAACTTTTTTCCTTCCCCGATCCGCCGCCACGGGCCAGCCGCCCGGAAGCCTGCGGCCTCCGTCACCTGGCCTTTGCCGTGAAAGATATCGCGGCTGCCGTACAGGAGCTGCACCAAAAAGGCGTATCCCCGGAACCCATTCGTACAGACCCATACACCGGCAAGCGTTTCACTTTTTTTACTGACCCTGATGGCCTACCTTTAGAGCTGTACGAACAATCCTAATACTTCCGGCCATGTCCGTTATTTATACAAACGCCCTGATATTCACCGGCGACAGGATACTCAGTGACCATGCAGTAGTGACGGACCATCACATTATCACAGGCATTGTACCTGCTTCCGAATATAAAGACCATCCCAACGTGATAGACCTGCAAGGCGGGTTTATGGCGCCGGCCTTTGTGGATTTGCAGGTATATGGCGGCAATGGCAGCGTATTTTTCCTGCATCCTTCTGTGGAAAGCCTCCGCGCTGTTTATGAAGCCGGTAAGGCCGGCGGGGCAGCGCATATCATGCCTACGCTGGCCACGGTGGCGCCGGAGAAAGTATTGCTGGCCATACAAGCCGTGAGAGACTACTGGCAGGAAGGCGGCCGGGGCGTGCTGGGACTGCATCTCGAAGGGCCGTTTATCAACCCGGTGAAAAAAGGCGCTCACCTGGAAAGGTATATCCATCCCCTTACCCGCGAAGATGTGGACTGGATACTGTATCACGGCAAAGGCGTGGTGAAGATGATCACGCTGGCGCCGGAATGCTGCGATCCTGCGCTGGTGAAGGCGTTCCAGGAGGCGGGGATCACCATTTTTGCCGGCCACAGCAACGCCACCTATGCCGAGGCCACAGCCGCTTTTGAAAACGGTATCCACCATGTCACGCATCTGTTTAATGCCATGTCCCCGTTGGAAAGCCGGGCGCCCGGCCTGGTAGGCGCAGTATATAATCAGTCGAAGGTATTTGCCAGTATCGTGGCCGACGGGGTGCACGTAGATTTCGCCAATGTGAGCATCAGCCATAAAATAATGGACGGCCGCCTTTTTCTGATCTCCGATGCGGCAGCAGAAAACCCGGAAGGAGACTATGTATATATTCAGCAGGACGACCGCTACGTCAATGCAGCCGGTGTACTGGCCGGTTCCCGGCTTACCATGCTGCAGGCCGTGCACAACTGCGTAGAGAAAGCAGGCATCCCCTTGCACACCGCGCTGCAGATGGCATCTCTTTGTCCGGCGCGGGCTTTACGCCTCGATTCGAGGCTGGGACGCATCGAAACCGGCTATGAAGCGGCATTTATCGTGCTGCGCGACCACTGGGATATGACAGTTTACTGCTAATACTACTATCTTCGCAGGATAAATCATCATTTCATTAGCGCATGGATGCCATAATCCGTTTTTTTACAAGACGCCAGTACAAGAACCTGTTCCTGCTGACCTGGGTGGTCCTGGGCCTGCTGCAGGCCTGTTTTTCTGAACTGTGGGACGATGAAGCCTACTACTGGGTGTATTCCAGGCATATGGACTGGGGATATTTTGATCATCCCCCATGATCGCCCTGTTGATAAAAATGGGCTACGGCATTTTTCACAACGAACTGGGCGTACGGTTGTTTATTGTGCTGTTCAACACCGCCACCCTGTGGCTGACCGCCCGTTTGATCGCTTCCAAAGACAATATCCTGTTTTATCTGATCATGGGCTCCATGGGCGCCATGCAGATAGGCGGTATGCTGGCTGTTCCGGACCTGCCGCTGATATTCTTTGCCGCCGTGTACTTCTGGGCGTACCGTTATTTCCTGGCCGGCCAGAACTGGCGTAATACGCTGCTGCTAGGCGTTGCCATGGCTTTAATGTTCTACAGCAAATACCACGGGGTATTGCTGGTGTTCTTTACGGTATTGTCCAATATGAACCTGCTGCGGGTGGGTAAGTTCTGGGCCGCCTGTATTATCACCACCATCCTGTTTTTCCCGCATATCTACTGGCAGTACACACATGGCTTCCCTTCCCTGCAATATCACCTGGTAGAACGTAACGCATCGTCTTACGATATCACCTATACGCTGGACTACCTGGCGGGACAGCTGTTGCTGTTTGGCCCGCTGATGGGCTGGCTGCTGCTGTATTATGCTTTCCGTTGCCCTATCCAGAACACTTTTGAGCGGGGGCTGAAATTCAGCCTGATAGGAGTGCTCGTGTTTTTTGCCATCAGCACTTTTAAAGGAAGGGTGGAGGCCAACTGGACCGTGATGGTATTTACGCCGGTGGTGATACTGGCCCACCAGGCGATTGTTCGCAGAGGCTGGTCCCGTAAGCCGCTGTTATATACGTTGCCCGTATCCCTGTTGCTGGTGCTGGCGACGAGGGTATACATGATATGGGATTTTATGCCGGGAGTGGAAATAAGGCCGGAGATCCATCACAACAAAGAATGGACATCCGCGCTGGCCACCCGTGCCGAAGGGCGTCCGGTGGTGTTTACGAACAGTTACCAGCTGCCCTCCAAGTATATGTTCTATACCGGTAACCTGTCTTACAGCCTTAACAGCCGTTATTCCCGGCGCAGCCAGTATAATTTCTGGGACACGGAAACGCAGCTGTGGGGTAAACCGGCCATGGTCGTATTTGAGCCGGGGGCTGATATGCCGGTTACCGATAGCATCAAAACCATCCGGGGTACCTGGGACCTCAACATACAACCGGCTTATTATTCTTATTCGCTGGTGCAGATGAAAGCCGGACTGCAACACATCAAAGCCCGTCCGCGTGAACAGGTGAACGTGCTGCTGCAGCCGAACAACGGTTATAAAAGGCCGCTGCCGATAGACCGCGAGCACCCGCCCATGCTGGGTTATGGCTTCTCTACCAAAGAGGAAGCATTACCTCCGGTCAAATCGGAGCTCACGCTGGAGCGAGCCATGCTGCGCAGGGTGGTGACCATGCCGGTGGTGATGCCGGATAAACCAGGGGAGTACCTGCTGAAATTCTGTGTGTTTGCCGGTGATCTGATCCCTACGCATAACAGCCAGGGGATAAAGGTGATCGTGGAGAAATAATCACGCAAAGGCGTCACGCAAAGGCGCAAAGCAGCAAAGAGCGCAAAGATTTTTTTAAGATTAAATAAGAAAGCAAAGGAGCGGAGATCAAATTTGATCTCCGCTCCTTTGCTTTCTCTGCTCGCTTATATTTTATTCTTTGCGCTCTTTGCTGCTTTGCGCCTTTGCGTGACGCCTTTGCGTGACGCCTTTGCATGATTACTGTTTAAACGCGTTCCAGCCCTGGGCTACCAGTTTGAATTTGTTGCCGCCCTTGGTATGGATATGTGCGCCTTCGGCGATGTCTGTCATATAGCCGATAACGCTGATTTGCTCATTGAGCACGATCTTATCGTAGTCCTGTTGTTTCATGGTGAACAGCAGTTCATAGTCTTCTCCGCCGCTGAGTGCGCAGGCAGTAGGATCGAGGCTGAATTTGAGGGCCATTTCCTTGCTTTCCTGTGCAATGGGTATTTTCTCTTCATACAATACCACGCCAAGGTTGCTTTGTTTGGCGATGTGGAGTATTTCGGAGCTGAGGCCGTCGCTCACGTCCATCATGGCGGTGGGCACTATTTCCTGTTCCTGCAGGAACTCGATGATATCTTTACGGGCTTCGGGTTTCAGCTGGCGGCCGATGATATAGGTTTGATCTTCCAGATCGGGTTTTACCTCGGGATTTTCGAGGAATATTTTCTTTTCCCTTTCGAGGAGGGTGAGGCCAAGGTAAGCCGCGCCCAGGTCGCCGGTAACGCAGAGCAGATCGCCTTTCTGGGCGGTGGATCTTTTCACGAACTGGTCGGGGGTAACTTCGCCGATGGCGGTTACGCTGATGATAAATCCTTTCTGGGAATTGCTGGTATCACCACCTATAAGGTCTACACCGTATTTTTCACAGGCGGCGTAAACGCCTTCATAGAACTCGGTGAGGGCTTCGAGGGATACTTTGTTGGAGAAGGCGATGCTCACGGTGATTTGCGTGGGCGTGGCGTTCATGGCGTAGATGTCGGAGAGGTTTACTACCACCGATTTGTAGCCGAGGTGTTTCAGCGGCGTATACATCAGGTCGAAGTGAATGCCTTCTACCAGCATATCCGTGCTGATCACGGTTTGTTTGCCGAAGTGATCGATGACGGCGGCATCGTCGCCTACACCGAGTACGGTGCTGGCGTTTTGTATTTCAATATTCCTGGTGAGGTAGTCGATCAGACCAAATTCGCCCAGGTCTTTTATTTCTGTTCTTTCTTCCATGTTGTCCAATACTTATTTACCGTTAATGAGGTTCCTCAGTTCACTATGGATATGGCCGTTGGTGGCCAGGATATCGTTTTGATAAGGGGAGTATTTATCGCCGGAGAAGTCGGTCACTTTACCGCCCGCTTCTTCTACCATCAGGTATCCGGCGGCGCTGTCCCAGGCCTGGAGGTGGTGTTCCCAGAAACCGTCGAAGCGGCCGCAGGCAACCCAGCAGAGGTCTATCGCTGCGGAGCCGAGGCGGCGTACGGGGATGCCCTGCTGGATAACGCTGGTCAGCACCTGTAGGGGATTACGGTCACTTTCTTCCCATTTGTAAGGGAAGCCGGTCACCAGGCAGGAGGTGGCCACGCTGGCTTTGGCAGAAACATGGATGGGTTTGTCGTTCAGGGTGGCGCCCTTACCTTTTTCAGCAACGAACAGCTCGTTCATAAAAGGATTGTATACCGCGCCCAGCACCATTTCTCCTTCTTTTTCCACGCCTATGGAGACGCAGCAGATAGGGATGCCGTTGGCAAAGTTAACCGTGCCGTCTATGGGGTCGATGATCCATTTATAGGCAGAATCCGTTTCCATGGCGCCCACTTCCTCGCTGAGAATGAAATGGTCAGGATAAGTATCACGGATTACCTCGATAATTACCGCTTCAGATTTTTTATCCGCTTCCGTTACCAGATCGTTGACAGTGCTTTTGCTGCTCACTTCGAAAACCCCGTTAAAATATTGTTGGAGTATTTTTCCGCCGGCTTCAGTAGCTTTGAGTAAAGTAGATTTTAGCATGCCGCAAAGGTAAAAACGAATTATCAATTGCCGGTTGCCAATTTTATCGCTTTATTAGTAAAAAATACATGTGTTAATAGTTAACTTGCAATCTATAACTGGTAATTCGCGTTTATATTCATTATTCAACTTATTTTTGCAGTTCAATTAAAGAGAGGGAAAGTTAATGGCCATCATAGGTAATCTGATTTCCAGGTCACTACGTATCAGGAAGAAGTTCACGTTTAAGTTAGGTACACCTCGCCAATACCAGCTGCAGGTGCTGCACCGTCTGCTGGAGAAGGCCAAGGATACTGAGTTTGGCCGGCACTACGATTTCCAGGACATTTTGGACAGTCCGAATTTCATCGGTCAGTACCGGGAGAAAATACCTGTGCACAATTACAGTAAGATGCACAAGGAGTGGTGGTATCGTTGCCTGGAAGGGGAAGCCAACGTTAGCTGGCCGGAGAAGATCAAGTATTTTGCGCTGAGCTCCGGTACTTCTGAATCAGCGAGCAAGCATATTCCTGTTACCAAAGCCATGCTGCGGACGGTGAAGAAGGTGGGCGTGAAGCAGCTGTATTCCATGGTGAACTTCAACGTTCCGCCCAAGTCTTTTACAAAAGGAATCCTGATGCTGGGAGGCACTACCTCCCTGTTCGAAAAAGGCGACTATTACGAGGGAGACATGAGCGGCATCCAGGCCAAAAACATCCCGCGTTGGTTCCGCCGTTTTTATAAGCCCGGGGGCAGCATTTCCCGCAAGCCTAACTGGGAGCAGCGTATCAAGCTGATTGTCCGTAAAGCGCCCAGCTGGGACGTAGGGACCGTATGCGGTGTGCCTGCCTGGGTACAAATTGTATTTGAAGAGATCATCAAATACCACGGCGTAAAAAATATTCACGAAATATGGCCTAACCTGGCTATCTATATCCACGGCGGGGTATCTTTCGAACCTTACCGCGAGAGCTTCCAGAAGTTACTGGGTAAGCCGATCAACTTCATTGAAACCTACATGGCCTCCGAAGGTTCTTTCGGTTTCCAGGCACGCCCGGGCGTAAGAGGCATCAAACTGGTGCTCAATGCCGGTATCTTCTACGAATTCATTCCTTTCAATGAAGAGAACTTCGACGCAGACGGAGAAGTAAAGCCTAACCCCAGGTCTTACATGATCAATGAGGTGGTGGAAGACGTGGAGTATGCGGTGATGTTGTCTACCTGTGCGGGCGCATGGCGCTACCTGATCGGTGACGTGGTGAAATTTACTTCCGTGAAGGAACATGAAATCGTGATCGTAGGCCGTACCAAGCAGTTTCTCAGCCTTGCCGGCGAGCATATGAGTGTCGACAATATGAACAAGGCCATCGATACGGTGCAGAAAAAGATGGGTATCACCATCCGCGAATTTACCGTAGCGGGTTTCCCTTACGAGAACCTGTTCGCCCACCGCTGGTATATCGGTACCGATCAACCGGTGGCGGACGTGGCTAAGATCCGTGAAATCATTGACCAGACGCTGGCCGAAGTGAATGATGACTATGCGGTGGAAAGAACTTCCGCTTTGAAAGAAGTGTTTGTAGAAGTGTTGCCTAATGAAGTATTTATCGATTACCTGCGTTGCAAAGGCAAGGAGGGCGCGATGAATAAATTCCCGCGGGTCATGAAAGGTGAGAAACTGAAAGACTGGGAGAAATTCCTGGCAGGTAAGACAGTGAAGCACCAGGCATAACCCGTGACCCCGAATATATACACATGATAACATCAATTGTAGCTGGATTAGGACTGGGATTATTTCTGTCGTTATCGGTGGGGCCTGTAATTTTCGCCATCATCAAGTACAGTATCAATAATGGCTTCAAGGCGGGCATCAGCTTTGCGCTGGGCGTGTCTATGAGCGATATTTTCTTTGTATTGACCGGTAACCTGGCCACCTCCTTTATCACCGGGCTGGAAGAATACAAACGCTCTATCGGTGTGGTAGGCGGCTTCCTCCTGATTGGTATGGGTATTTACGGGCTGTTCTTCAAAAAAGTGAAAATCAGTACCGGAGACGAAAGACCGGAAATGTTCCGCACGCATGACTACCTGAAGATATGGCTGGCCGGCTTCCTTATGAATACGCTGAACCCCGGGGTCATTATCTTCTGGCTGGGTGTATGCGTGGCCAACGCCGCCACTTCTGTGGGCCATCGCTTTGTGATGTACGCGGTCTGTCTCACCCTGGTGCTCTCCGCGGATATCCTTAAAGTCTTTATCTCCGACAAAATCCGTCATAAACTTACCCTCACCAATGTTGAATGGCTTAACCGCGTAGCGGGCGTGAGTATGATTATCTTCGGCGTGGTGCTGTTGTACAAGGTGATGTTTGAGCTGGGATCACTCGGCCATTGATAGAATTACGAATTACGGATTACGAATTGAGGGCTCTTTTATAGGTAGGTTACTTAGTAACTTCTCCATAAAAGAGCCCTCAATTCGTAATTCGTAATCCGTAATTCGTAATTAACTGATGGTCCAGGTTTCGTTACCAGCCAGCAATTTATCCAGGTCGCCGGGGCCTTTCCTGGAGATGGCGTCTTCCAGCTGCGCGGCCATTACGGCTTCGTAGGTAGGACGTTGCGTTTGATAGAACACGCCGAAAGGACGCGGCATATGTCCTTCGATACGAGGATCGTCGAACAGGCGGGTCAGCAGCTGTGCTTTATAGAAATCGCTTTCATCGTGTATCCAGAGGTCGGCTGCGCTGTATTCGCTGCCCAGTTCCACTACTACGGGTTTGAGGCCGTCGAGGCGGAGTCCTTTATTTTTCTGTGCGCCGAAGATCAGCGGCTGTCCTTGTTCTACGAACAGGGTCTCTTCTGCTTTGCTGGATTTTTCGGTGAATATTTCGAATGCGCCATCGTTGAAGATGTTACAGTTCTGGTATATTTCCAGGAAAGATGCGCCTTTGTGGGCGTGGCTGCGTTTCAGCAGTTCCTGCAGGTGTTTCGGGTCGCGGTCCATGCTGCGGGCAATGAAGGTGGCGTCGGCGCCCAGTGCCAGTGCCAGCGGGTTGAACGGGTGATCGATACTGCCGAAAGGCGTGGATTTGGTCACTTTGTTCTCTTCGGAAGTAGGAGAGTATTGCCCTTTGGTCAGACCATAGATCTGGTTGTTGAACAACATCACATTCACGTCGAAGTTACGGCGCAGCAGGTGGATGGTGTGGTTACCGCCGATAGACAGGCCGTCGCCGTCGCCAGTAACGATCCATACGCTCAGTTCGGGGCGGGTAGCTTTGAGACCGGAAGCGATGGCGGTAGCACGACCGTGGATCGAGTGCATGCCGTAAGTATTCATGTAATAAGGAAAACGCGAAGAGCAGCCGATACCGGAAACGATCACAATATTTTCGCGGGGAATGCCCAGCGAAGGCATAATGGTTTGAACCTGTTTAAGTATAGAGTAGTCGCCGCAGCCAGGGCACCAGCGTACTTCCTGGTCCGTTGCAAAATCTTTGGCTGTTAAGGCCTGCGGAGCTATAGTTGCTGTTGACATTTGTATGAGTTAAGTATATATGAGTATGTTTATATGTAGTCTGTAAAGTTACTGATTATTCAGCTCTTCCCAATATTCAGCTGCCCTGCGGGTATGCGGAATAACGATCGTGCCGCCTACAATGTTGGCCACGGCAAAGATCTCGTACATTTCCGCTGTGCTGATACCCTGCTCATGGCATTTGCCCAGATGGTATTTGATGCAGTCGTCGCAGCGAAGCACCATCGACGCCACCAGCCCCAGCATTTCTTTCGTCTTAGTACTCAGCGCTCCCTCGGCATAGGTGTTGGTATCGAGGTTGAACAGCCTGTTAATCACCTTGTTCTGCTTTCCCAGAATCACTTCGTTCATCTTACTGCGGTAGTCGTTGAACTCCTGTATCGTATTCGACATATAAATCCTCTTTATAATTGTTTAACGGATGGTTTCACAGGGATAAAGCTATGAAAGTGTTTACAAATATACATTAATCTACTGACCGAGTGGACTATTCGGCCTATAACCTGTGATTATGGACAATAACAAAAAGTTATGTTGACAATTTCTTCATCAAAAAGGTCTATTGATATGGTAGACTATTTGTATATTGTCTGATATACCAACTTTCTTTTTGTCAACCAACAGATCTGAACCTCTATTATGAAAAAAACGCTTTTTTACCGCCTGCTGGCCGTATGCGTATGTGCCAGCGGCACCGTACTGGCGCAGGACAAAAAAATGCTGGGGTATACCGACAGCGAAGCGGCCCGCCAGCAACAACTGGAAACCCGCTTTGACCAGCATCTCAGCAGCAGCCATATTGGAGAAGCCATTAAAGCCCTTTCTGCCAAACCGCATCATATCGGCTCCGCCCAGGGCAAAGCGGTGGCGGAAGACATCCTGCAGCGTTTTAAAAGCTACGGCTGGGACGCTGAAATCGTTACCTACCAGGTGTTGTTTCCCACGCCTAAAGAGCGCCTGCTGGAAATGACCGGCCCTACCAGCTATAAAGCGGTATTAAAAGAACCTGCCCTCAGGGAAGATGCTACCTCCGGCCAGGAAGGCCAGCTGCCGACCTACAACTGCTGGAGCGCTGATGGCGACGTCACCGCCCCGCTGGTATTCGTGAACTACGGTCTCCCGGAAGATTATGAATACCTCGAACGCGCCGGCGTAGATGTAAAAGGCAAAATCGTCATCGCCAAATACGGCCGCTCCTGGCGTGGCACCAAACCCAAAGTGGCGCAGGAACACGGCGCCGTGGGCTGTATTATCTACTCCGACCCTAAAGACGACGGCTACTTTGCGGGCGACGTATACCCGCAGGGCGCTTTCAAAAACGAATATGGCGTACAGCGCGGCTCTATCATGGATATGGTCATCTATCCCGGAGACCCGCTCACGCCCAACGAAGGGTCCACAACCAACGCCAAAAGGCTCGACCGCCTGCAGGCTCCTAACCTGCTGAAAATACCGGTACTGCCCATCAGTTACCACGACGCAGCCCCGCTGCTGAAAGCACTGGACGGGCCCGTAGCCCCGGATGCCTGGCGCGGCACCCTGCCTTTTACCTATCATATCGGACCGGGAAAAACCAAAGTACACCTCAAACTGGCGTTCGACTGGCAGATACGTCCCTGCCACAACGTGATCGCTAAAATAAAAGGTGCCGAAGAACCCGATCAGTGGGTAGTACGCGGCAACCATCACGACGCCTGGGTGAACGGGGCAGCCGACCCCATCAGCGGGCTCGCGGCACTGCTGGAAGAGGCCAAAGCCATCGGCGAACTGACCAAAGAAGGGTTCAAACCCCGCCGCACACTCGTATACTGCGCCTGGGACGGCGAAGAGCCCGGCCTCATGGGCTCCACTGAATGGGTGGAAGACCATGCGGCTGAACTGCAGGAAAAAGCAGTGGTCTATGTCAACTCCGACAGCAACGGCCGCGGTTTCCTCAATGCCAGCGGTTCCCATGCCCTCGAAACACTGATCAACCAGGTAGGCCGTGATATCATCGACCCGCAAACAAAGGTCAGCGTACTGGCCCGCCGTCAGGCTGCCGATGTGCTCAGAGCGGCTACCGTTAAGCAAAAGAAAGAGAAACTGTCCCGTCAGGGTATTCCCATCAACGCCATGGGCTCCGGCTCCGACTATTCTTCCTTCCTTCAGCACCTCGGCGTTCCCTCGCTGGACCTCGGCTATGGCGGAGAAGACGCCGGTGGCGAATACCATTCCATCTACGACTCCTACGATAACTATGTACGGTTCAAAGACCCTACTTTCAGTTACGGCGTAGTACTGTCACAGACTGCCGGTCATACAGTATTACGTATAGCCAATGCCGTTACACTGCCGTTTGATTTCCGTAACCTCTATGAAACGACGAATGGTTATGTAAATGAGCTGACAGCGCTGGCAGCCGACCTGAGGGAGTCTACCGCGCTCGAGAATCAGCTGATCCGTGAAAACAAGTACCAGCTGGCTGCAGACACGGCCAAACACCTGTTGCCGCCGGCGCCCCGGGCGGTGGTGCCCTACATCGATTTCAGCCCCTTGCAGAATGCACTCGCCGCGCTGGACACCGTGACACAGGGTTTTACAGGTAAGCTGGCCACCGGCAAACCGCAGCTCAATAAACTGCTTTATCAGGCAGAACAACAATTGCTTAACAGCAACGGGCTGCCTTCGCGGCCATGGTATAAACATACGCTGTACGCACCCGGATTCTACACCGGCTATGGCGTGAAAACCATTCCCGGCGTAAGGGAAGCGCTGGAACAGCGTCGCTGGAAAGAGGCCGGAGAACAGATAGATGCAGCAGCAGCAGCTATCAACCGGCTCGCCAAATATCTGCAGACGGCAACTACCCGCTAAAAACAGAAAGGGCTGATCCATCGATCAGCCCTTTCTGTTTCAATAAGGTGAAGTGCTATCTGCCATCCGCCAGGCCTTTCAGGTAGTCTTTCAGCCCCAGCATAATTTTGCTGACCAGTTCCTGCTGGAACTGCGGGTCCAGTATCTGCTCCTCGTCGCCGGGATTACTGATAAACAGTGTTTCAATGAGCGCATCCGGGAACTCTGTCGGGTTGTTCAGGATAAAGTTAAAACCACCGTTGTTTTTAAAATCATTTAACCCGGTTTCCAGCAGTCGCCGGTGAATAGCGGCATTCAGCTGTTCGCAGAAAGGATGTTTATAGTAGGTGGCAGTACCGGATACATCTACCGGGTTGCCGGAAGAATTGAGGTGTATGCTGAGCAACAGGTCGGGGTTGGCGTTGCGGAAGAACGACAGCCGGTCTTCATTGGCCACGAACTTTTCACTGGTGCGGGTCATGATGACGCTGGCGCCTTCTCTTTCCAGTGCTGCTTTCAGTTGCAGTGACAGGTTGAGCGTGAGTGTTTTTTCATAAACGCCGGTAAGACCTACGGAACCCATATTGCCGCCGCCGTGACCGGCGTCTACGCCGATGACGAGGCCGCGCAGGGAAAGATTCTCCGGAACGCGTTTAACCTTCACCGTTATACGGTTGCCTTCATAGTATATCTGGTACCCCCACGGGGCGTGTTTCAGGGAGATGGCCATGCGGAAAACGTCATGCGCCGGCTGTTGCCATTGTACGCCGGTGATTTCCCGCGTTCCCTGCAGCAGCGTGCTGATACCCTGTTCTGCATATGCCCCGTGTACATCCACAATGATTTTTCCGGGAGATACAATTTGCGTGGAGGTGTACGGCAGTTTATCCGATAGTTCCACGGATACATAATCCGCTTTTTCATCGCCCCATACTTTGGCGTCTGATACGATGCTGACGGCGGGGGCTTCCTGCGGGATTTCCGTATCCAGCAGCGGCTCGGGGATAAAGGCCGTCTGGAGGGATGACAGCCGTACCTTATAGTAGTCGCCTTGTTTACCGACTACCTGCAGCAGCACGTCTTTATCAAGATAGCCGGTTTTATCCGGACCAAGCCGGTCGCCGTTTGCGGAGGAAGTGAGATAGGTCATGTTGTCGATCGTACGGCCCGTCAGCGGGGTGCCCTGGGGCATCATACTGTAACGGTAGGTACTGTTCAGCACAGCTGTTTCGCTGCCGTTTTGAAGACGGACGGGTATCCTGCCGTTCAGCAGCGAATCTGAAGGCTGCAGTATATACATGCCGGTGTAATAACCCGGTACACCGCCACTCTGGGAGGCAGGCAGTTCGCGCAGCGGTACATTGTTGAACCAGGTGGCCCTTGCGCCGGGATAGCCTTTCATCTTTATACGCAGCGTGTCGCCGGCAGACAATTCCAGGTTGCCTCCGGGGGATATTTCCATAAAGTCTATGCGAAAGACGCTGGTGGCGCGGGCTGGCGGCGGCGGGGCATAATACCAGGTGATATTTTTCGTATAGGTTTTGCCGTTATCGTCTTCTGCTACGATGGTAAAACTGTTTCTTCCTTCTGTCAGTTCTTTTTTCACGGCGAAGGTGCCGGTGCTGTATACGTATACCTTTTCCCCGTTGATGGTAACCTGGCAGCCGGTACAGGTCCTGCCGGCGATAAACTGCCGGGCAGTGCTTACATTACTTTGTTCCCGGGAAGGTTGGCTGAGCCGGATAAACGCCTGGCTGCTGGCCCGGAGGGGAACTACAATGGCAATTAAAGTCTGGAGTAATAATCTCGATACGTGCTTCATATCCCTGCGTAATCATGTAAAGATAGGAGGGAAATAGGAGAAAGCAATTGATATTTAATGATTTAGGGATTTTCGGATTTTTTGATTTTGGGTATAAGACAGCGAAATCAAAAAATCCGAAAATCGAAAAATCCCTAAATGTTAGAAGATGTATTTATTTTCTGCAATCAGCTGGTCCGCTATTTTTCTGCGGGCTTCTTTTGCGTTGAAAGGTTCTGCTTTGGTGAAGCGTTTGAGGCCGAGTAACATCATCCGTTGTTCGTCGCCTTCCGCGAATGCGTTGATGGCGTCTTTACCGGATTTGTTGATGCGGTCTGCTGCGTCGTAGAGGTAGGTGCGAACGATGTCTGTCTGCAGGGCGGCGGCAGCTTCGCCTTTGTGTTGTACCAGTTTCATGAGGCGCAGGAGGGCGCTTTCAGCCACAAAGGTTTCGATGGCCATATCGGCGATGTTCATCAGCACTTCCTGTTCGGTTTCCAGCTTCATCATGAGTTTCTGGGCGGCGGCGCCGGCAGTCATGAGGATGGCTTTCTTGAAGTTGGCGAGGAGTTTTCTTTCCTTGCTGAAGGCGCTTTCATCGTCGTTACCGAAATCGGGGATGCTCATCAGTTCCTTCATGACGTTCATGGCAGGGTTCATGAGGTCCAGTTTGCCTTTCATGGCACGTTTCAGCGTCATGTCCAGTGTCAGGAGGCGGTTGATTTCGTTGGTGCCTTCGAAGATGCGGTTGATACGGGAATCGCGGTAAGCTTTGGAGATGATGTATTCATCGCTGAAGCCGTTGCCGCCGTGAATCTGCACGCCTTCGTCCACCACGTAGTCCAGCACTTCGGAACCGTTTACTTTCAGGATGGCGCATTCTACGGCGTATTCTTCGGCGGCGCCCAGCAGGGCTTCGTTGAAGGGTTTGCCGGAGGCGAGCAGTTCTTTTTCCTTTTCATCGATCAGCTGCGCGGTGCGGAACAGGGCTGATTCGGCTGTCCAGGTACGGATGGCCATCTCCGCCAGCTTATGTTTAATGGCGCCGAAATTGGCGATCGGTTGTTTGAACTGTTGACGGGTATTGGCATACTGTACGGAAGTAGTGATGCACTTCTTGGCGGCGCCGAGCGCAGCGGCGCATAGTTTCAGCCTGCCAATGTTCAGGATGTTGAAAGCGATCAGGTGTCCTTTACCGATTACGCCGAGTACATTCTCCACAGGTATTTTAGCGTCCTGGAAATAGATCTGGCGGGTGGAAGACCCTTTGATGCCCATTTTATGTTCTTCCGCCCCTAATGTAAAGCCGGGGGTGCCCTTCTCTACGATAAAAGCGGTGAATTTATCGCCGTCGATTTTGGCGAACACGGTAAACACGTCCGCAAAGCCGGAGTTGGTGATCCAGCTTTTCTGGCCGTTGAGCACATAGTGCTGGCCGTCTTCCGTGAGTTTGGCGGTCGTCCTGGCGCCGAGGGCGTCTGAACCGGAATCGGGCTCGGTGAGGGCGTAAGCGCCTTTCATCTCACCGGTAGCCAGTTTGGGAATATATTTCTGTTTCTGGGCTTCTGTACCAAAATAGAGGATAGGGAGCGAGCCAATGCCGGTGTGAGCGGCCATAGCTACAGAAAACGAGTGACCGGCGCCCAGTCCTTCATTGATAATGGTAGCCGTTACAAAATCTTTACCCAGCCCACCGTATTCTTCAGGGAAAGAAGCGCCCAGCAGCCCCTGCTCGCCTGCCTTTTCCAGCAGGGAAGGCATCAGGCCCTCTTCCAGTTTATCAATCCGGTCAACGATCGGGGTGATCTCCTTGCTGATGAACTGATCGGCCATGTCTTTAATCATCAGCTGCTCTTCCGAAAAATCTTCGGGGGTAAACACATCCTCCGGTACACTTTCCTTTATCAGGAACTCTGCGCCTTTCAGCGCTTGCTTATCAACTGTTGCGTCCATGTTTTCTGATTTTTTTGGTACTTCCGTAATTTACCGAATTAACCTGAAATATAACCATACCGGCTGCAGCTCCTGTACCCCTGCAGCTCCTGTACCCCGGTTGGCCCGCTGTTTGCCCGCGGGGCGGCTGTTCCGGGGCGGAATTTTTAACAAAACCAAAACATTTCCCATTCAGGGATTTTTTGATTTACGGATTTTGAAGAACGCCGGACTGCCTCTAAAATCAAAAAATTCGTAAATCAAAAAATCCCTAAATCAAAAATGGCTGGGGTTTTTTCCCTATCATTGTTGCCCCTTATGCATTTTTATCTGCCATATGCTAAAAGCCGGTTCCACGGAATCACCAGTGGAACGGGTCCGCAACTGCTGATCTGCCTGCACGGGTTCGGGGAAAGCGCCGCTCACTTTACGCCATTGGCGGAAGGCCTGGGCGACCGGTTCACCATGGTGGCGCTGGACATGCCGCTGCATGGGGAAACGGTCTGGCAGGAAGAACGCCCTTTCGAAAAAAAAGATCTGGCGGCCGTAGTGGAAATGGTGCTGCAACAGCAGCAGCAAGAACGGTTTTCGTTGCTGGGGTATAGCATGGGCGGCCGCCTGGCACTCTGCCTGGTGGAGACCATGGCCAATAAGATAGATCATCTCGTGATGCTGGCAGCCGATGGTCTCCGGAATAACCCCTGGCATATGTTCGTCACCCAGACCAGCGTGGGAAACAGGATCTTCAAATACAATACCGACAACCCCCGGCTGTTTTTTACCTTGCTGGAGCTGTGGCGTAAGCTGGGACTGCTGAATCAAAGTGTGTACAAGTTTGCTTTGCACCGGATGAACCAGCAGGCCAAGCGGGAGCAGGTTTACAGCATCTGGACACTCATGCGCCGGATGATGCCGGATAAAAAAAAGTGTAAACAGTTATTGGGAGCCCATCATATTTCCACGCTCCTGATATTTGGTAAATATGACCGGGTAATACCGCCCGTACTGGGCACCCGGTTTATGGACGGTTCGTTCCCCTGTAAAATGCTGGTCCTCGATAAAGGACATCAGCTGATTTCAAAGGAGCTGGCCCCCGTTATTAAAACAAACCTGAGCTGAATGTATTTTTTCTTGATCGTTATAGCCATACTGGCTCTTGGATACGGATTGTTGATGCTGTGGTACAGCCGCGGCTGGAGAAAGCTGCCGGACTATGTGCCGGCGAAACCCATAGAAGGCGCTACCAGTGTAACTGTTATTATCCCGGCACGGGATGAGGCGGAGAACCTGCCGGTCCTCTTAAAGGCCTTACAGCAGCAAACCTATCCTGTTGAACTGCTGGAAGTAATTGTTGTCGATGATTTTTCCACAGATGATACCCCTGGCATCGTTACCCGCTTTCCGGCCGCCAATATCCGCCTGTTGAAAATGGAAGATATGCTCTCTAAAGACGAACGTCTTAACGCCTATAAGAAGAAAGCGATCGCCATGGCCATCGAGCGGGCGAAAGGAGACCTGATCGTTACTACAGATGCGGATTGTGTGATGGGACCGCGGTGGATCGAAACTATCGTCCGTTTCTATGAAGCTTACCGCCCGAAGTTTATTGCGGCGCCGGTAAGTTTTTACAGGGAGCGTAATTTCTTCATGAAGCTGCAGTCGCTCGATTTCATCACCATGCAGGGTATTACAGGGGCGGTAGCCCGGCTGAAGTCCGGTACCATGTGCAATGGCGCCAATCTCGCCTACGAGAAGGCCGCTTTTCATGCGGTGGGCGGTTTTGCGGGGATCGATAATATCGCCTCCGGCGATGATATGCTGCTGATGTACAAGATCTACAACGCTTACCCCGAAGGGGTGCTGTACCTTAAGAATGACGATGTGATTGTTCGCACCCTGCCGGTGGAAACGCTGCGCGGGTTTATGAACCAGCGTATCCGCTGGTCGTCCAAGGCCGACAAATATGAAGACAAGCGCCTTACCTGGATGCTGTTGCTGGTGTATTTCTTCAACGTGGGCACACTGGCCCTGGGCGCTGTGGCACTGTTTGTGCCGCACTGGTGGCCTGCCTTCCTGATCCTGATGCTGTATAAAGTAACGCTGGAACTGTATTTCCTGGTGCCGGTGGCCGGGTTTTTCCATAAAACGGCTTTACTGGTGTGGTTTATACCGGGACAGATCTTTCATATTCCTTATATTGTTCTTGCCGGATGGCTGGGGAAGTTTGGCAGTTATCAATGGAAGGGCCGGCAGGTGAACTGACTTTCATTTGGTTATTGGTTATTTGTTCATTTTGGTATTTTTTCAATAGAAGTGTTCCTGCTTCCGCCAATACCCAAATAAAAAATAAAAAAATAAAAAAATTCTATGGGGGCTGCCTGGAAAAGGCTTCAGAAAAACAAAGGCGCACTGGCTGGTTTGATAGTAATAGCGCTGGCCGTGGTTGTCAGCCTGCTGGCGTATGTGATTGCGCCGGATAATACGCCGGACGCCAACAGGATGGTGCTGGAAGTAGGAGGGCAGCATCCCGGGTTCCGGGTGCATATGCTGGCCGTCAAAAAAGCGCAGCCGGTGGCCCGGGTGTCTTTTTTCGGGAGGTTATTATATGGACAGGAATCTGACGTTACGTGGACCCCGGTGCGTTCCTGGCAGGTGAAAGACACTATGCTGGTGGTACAGCGATATGTAGATGAATCCCTGTCCCGTGAAGAAAAATACGATCTCCGTGAAATATGGTATGGCAGCCGGCAGGCGGGGGATATGCCTTTACCGGAGCTGCAGCGGCGGGTTACCGGTGAAAGGATTTTTCCGGTGACCTACTGGCTGGGGACCGATAAATTCGGCCGGGATATCCTGAGCCGGCTGCTGGTAGGTACCCGTGTCAGCCTGGGCGTGGGCTGCATTGCGGTGATCATCTCCCTGACCATCGGGGTGTTTATGGGCGCTGTTGCCGGTTATTTCAAAGGTACGGCCGACGACCTGGTGATGTGGCTGGTGAACGTGGTGTGGTCTATGCCGTCGCTGTTATTGGTGTTTGCGCTTACCCTCGCGCTGGGCAAAGGTTTCTGGCAGGTGTTCATAGCGGTGGGGCTCACCTTGTGGGTAGGAGTGGCCCGTATTATCCGCGGGCAGATACTGGCACTGCGGGAGCTGGAGTTTGTAGAGGCTGCCCGGGCGCTGGGATATGGGCATACCCGTATTATCGTTCGCCATATCCTGCCTAATATCCTCGGGCCGGTGATGGTGGTAGCGGCCGGAAATTTCGCCACCGCCATCGTGGTGGAGGCGGGACTGAGTTTCCTGGGCGTAGGGGTGCAGCCGCCGCAGCCTTCATGGGGACTGATGATCAAAGAAAACTACAACTTTATTATCACGCATAACCCTTTGCTGGCGCTGGCCCCCGGCGTAGCGATCATGTTGCTGGTACTGGCTTTCAATCTGTTAGGCAATGGTCTGCGCGATGCGCTGGATGTGAGAAGTAAAATTTGATTTACATAAGGAAAAAATATAATTTTATTGCTTACATACCCTGTTGCCATGTCTTTAAAAAACTATTTATCCATACTGCTGATAGGTGCCCTGATCGCACTGGCTGCCTGCAAAAAAAATAAAAAGAGCGGGGACCCTGCGCCTGTGACGCAGGAGGAGGCCCTTCAGGTGGAGCTGGCCGGCGTAGTGGCCGGTAAAGCCAATGTAGCTATGGACAGTACCTTCACCTTCCAGGTGAAAGTGACCTCCAAAGTACCGGACAAAGGGGTGAAAGTAACGCTCAACGTGGTGACAGACCCCGGAGGTATCCCGCTGGCGCAGGACGATGTTCCCAACGCAACGGGTAATGTGGTCAATATTACGCTGAAACATCTGAAGGAAGTAAAAACCTATAAGGTAACCGTTACCCTGGCATCGCTGGGTAATACCGCCAATATCGCTACTCCGCTGGAATTCCTGATTACCAATAAGTCCGGCTCCTAAATTATCCGTCTTGCGGCAAAACAAAATAATGTAGGTTTGCAGGCTGTCACATCAAGTGAAAACGACTATGCAAATTGCTGTTAATGCCGCCTGCCTGAGAAAAGACCTGCCTGCAGATGCCGGACAGGTGGCAACTGAGATCATATTCGCCCTCTGCCGGCAACAGCCGGAGCACCGTTTTACTTTTTATTTTGATGGGGAGATACCCGCGCACCTTAGTTTTCCGGCCAATGTTACTCCGGTGGTGCTGCCGCTGAAAGGAGGTAAGCGATGGCACCGTTACTGGTGGCGCGAATGGCAGTTGCCGCGTGCCATGAAAGCCGGGGGCGCGCAGTGGTACATTGGGCTGGACGGCACCCTGCCGTTGCGCAGCAAAGTGCCGGCGCTGATCCTGTTAAGGGACCTGTCGTTCCTGAAGGATGCCGGCCTGCAATCCACCGGGGAACAGGAGTCGCTGAAGAAACACATTACCCGTTACCTGGACAGGGCCGGCAGGGTAGCCGTGTTGTCGGCCACCGCCAAAGAGGAGCTGCTGCGTTATGCTCCCGCCGCCGCCGGTAAGGTGGTGCAGCTGGAACCGGCCGTCAGCAGCGTTTTCCGACCGCTGGAATGGGACGACAGGGAGGCTGCCAAAAAGAAATGGTCCGGAGGCGTGGAATATTTTCTGGTGACGGGCAGTATTCATCCGCGCAACAATATGATGCCGGTGTTCAAAGCTTTTTCCGCCCTGAAGAAGCGGCAGCGCACCAACCTGAAACTGGTGCTGGCCGGCAACCTGGCCCCTGAAGGCGCGGAGATCGTGAAGGCGCTGGAGTCCTTTAAGTTCCGGCATGACGTGGTATGGAAGGAAAACCTGACGATGGAGGAGCTGGCGTCGGCCATTGGAGGCGCTTACGCGCTGATATACCCCACCCGTTTCGACGGGCTGCCGTTGCCCTTGTATATGGCCCGGCAGTGCCAGGTGCCAGTGATCGCGCTGGAGAGCGTGGCGGCCCGGGAAGCTGGCGGAGAAACGGTACTATATACCGATCCTGCCAATATCGATGACCTGTCGGAGAAAATGAGCCTGCTGTATAAGGACGAGCAGTTGCGCAGCCGGTTGCTGGCCATGGAGCCACCGGTAAGGCCGGGAAGCAGCTGGGAGGCTGCCGGAGCAGCACTGGCCGGCCTGTTAAAATAAAGCCGGATGTCAAAATCCTGAATGATTAGTTATTTTTGCGCTTTAATAGAAAAACATGAGTAAGAAAAACATACAGATCCAGGTGGGTCTGGACGAAAATAAAGTGCCGGAAACGATTGAGTGGAGCGCCACTGACAGTAAGGAAGAACGGATGATCAAGGCGAAAGCCATGATGGTTTCTTTCTGGGACCCGGCGGAAAAAGCCGCCCTGCGGATTGACCTGTGGACCAAAGACATGATGGTAGACGAGATGGCTGATTTCTTCTTCCAGACCATGATGACCATGGCCGACACGTATGTGCGGGCCACCCAGTACCGTGACCAGGGCGATGAAATGAAAGCCTTCGCGCGGGACTTCTTCAAAAAATTCCAGGAAAAACAAGCGGCAGAAACCAAATAATCGACCAGATTATCCATTAAACGTAACCACATATGTCATTAGAAACAAACATCAACGCCGAGATCAAAACGGCGATGCTGGGCAAGAAAGAAGCAGACCTGCGTGCGCTGCGCGCCATCAAGGCGGCCATCCTGCTGGCTAAAACAGCAGAAGGCAGCACCGGCGAGCTGACCGAAGCCGATGAAAGCAAGCTGTTACAGAAACTGGCCAAACAACGGAAAGATTCCCTCGAAATTTTCCGTCAGCAGAACCGTGAGGACCTGGCGAAGAAGGAAGAAGAGGAGCTGGAAGTAATTGAGCGTTTCCTGCCCAAACAAATGACCGAAGAGGAATTGAGAGTTGCCCTGACAGGCATCATTGCGTCTGTAGGCGCCGCTTCCCCTGCCGATATGGGCAAGGTGATGGGAGCGGCCACCAAACAACTGGCCGGTAAAGCCGACGGAAAGGCTATTTCCGCAATGGTGAAAGAACTCCTTAAATAAGGATTTTTTGATTTACGGATTTTGAAATTTGGCGATTTGAAGGATGTTTAATCACCGGTAGTTGGTAAAATCGCTCAATAAATTCCAAAATCCGTAAATCAAAAAATCGTAAATCATAACTATTGTCGATTGATATCGTTTTTGCCATTATCATGGTGTTTGCCCTGTACAAGGGGTATACCCGTGGACTGATAGTGGCGGTATTTTCGCTGGTGGCCGTAACGCTGGGTATGGCGGTAGCCCTTAAACTTTCCGCAGTGACGGCCCTGCAGGTCCAGCAACGATGGGATGTCCATTCCCGCTGGGTCCCCGTACTTTGCTTCGTTTGTCTTTTTGTGGGAGTGGTATTGCTGGTACGGCTGGGCGCAGGCGCCCTGCAGAAGCTGGTGGAAATGGTCATGATGGGATGGCTGAACCGGCTGGGCGGTATCCTGTTATATGCCCTTATCTTCACGATTATTTACAGTGTGGTGTTGTGGATGGCCAACCAGATATACCTGCTGAGCCCGGAAACCAAATTGCAATCTGTAGTATATCCTTATATTGAACCTATAGGCCCCTGGGTACTGGACCATATGGGTGACTGGATACCTGTTTTTAAAGACATTTTCTCCCAGTTACAGGACTTTTTTGATAAAGCTGCCCGGCAGTTGCAACCGGCCTGACAGTATTTAGATTAATAAAAAGAATTATTTTAGCGTAAAATTGACTTTCAAGATTTGGCAATGGATTACGAAATCAAAACACAGGGCAAGTTTAATTTCATAGAAGAAGGAGAAGGAGAACCACTGGTATTATTGCATGGACTTTTTGGTGCTTTGAGCAATTTCTCGCACATGATCGAGTATTTCCGGCAGTATAACAAGGTTGTGATACCCATGTTACCCCTGTATGATTTAAACATCCTGGAAACGTCTGTTGGCGGACTGGCGAAGTTTGTGCATAAGTTTATAGAGGCCAGAGGCTATCAGAACATACACCTGCTGGGCAATTCCCTCGGCGGCCACGTGGCGCTGGTATACCTGCTGAAACACCCTGAAGCACCGGTTAAGTCCCTGATACTCACCGGTAGTTCCGGCCTGTTTGAAAACGGCATGGGAGAAACCTATCCTAAGAGAGGAGACTACGAATACATCCGTAAAAAAGCAGAACTAACCTTCTATGATCCCAAGATCGCTACCAAAGAGCTGGTAGACGAGATGTTCGAAATTGTGAACAACCGTCTGAAAGTGATCAAGATCATTACCCTCGCCAAGTCAGCTATCCGGCATAACCTGGGCGATGAACTGAAGGACATACAACAACCTACACTGTTGATCTGGGGCCGTAACGATACCGTAACACCACCTATGGTAGGCGAAGAGTTCCAAAAACTTATACCTAATTCTGAACTGGAATTCATTGACAAATGCGGCCACGCCCCGATGATGGAAGTGCCCGATGAATTCAACAAGATCCTGCATGCTTTCCTGGAAAGACTGAAAACAAAGCCAACTGCCTGAAACTTAGCTGCAAACGCCATTATACCGCCCTCTGCAGGAGCGGCTGGTAGCCTGTGCGCGTAATTTCTTTTTTGTTGGAAGATTCTTTGTTATTATTGTGTAAGAATACACGAAAATGACCGCCAGAGAACTCATATCCACCGTGCCAATTCTGCAGCCTTCGGATGCAGGTGCCAAGGCATTGCGCCTGATGAATGAATATCATCTCACGCAATTGCCGATGGTAGTGGAAAATAAGTACATGGCGCTGGTGGAGGAAGATCAGATCATGGACCTGGAAGAGCCGGAAATAAAGCTGGAGTCCATACACTACAACGGCGCCAACCGTACGGCCATCCAGGAAGGAGCCCATCTCTTTGAGGCGCTGAAGTTGTTTCACGAATTCAAATTGTCTGTACTGCCCGTCATTACCAAAGAAAATGACTACCTGGGCATTATTACAAAAGATAACCTGCTGGCAGCCCTGGCCCAATACAACGGCGCCAAGGAAGCCGGCGGCATCCTGGCGCTGGAAATGGAGCCCCGGGACTACAGCCTCAGCGAAATCGCCCGTATCGCAGAATCAAACGATGTAACCCTGCTCAGCGTAAATACGTTGACCGATCCGTCCGGTAAACTGGAAGTACTGCTGAAAACCAACCGCCAGGAACTGCATTCCCTTGTAGCTACCTATGAGCGGTTTAATTACACCATCAAATACATCTATTCTGAAGAACAGGAGGAAGACCTGCTCAAAAAGAACTACGACCTGCTGATGAATTATATCAGCATGTAAGGCTCACCGCATTAAATTTCCGGTTATTTGATTAATTTGATAGGGTTCGTTATCTTCCATGATAGCGACACACATTTAAATAACTTTAGAAGACGCTAAATCAGAGAGCCTACAATGCTGAGATGCTGTTATTACTTGCTGGGAATCGTATGCCTGCTCGGCATCGGATTATCCGGCACGGCCGCAGGCCGGATAGAGGGGGAAGGAGAGGCTGTTACAGCGCTGGTGCAGGATTCCGGCTACCTGGTTGTCCGTAATATTGCTATTATTGGTAACAAGAAAACCCGTACCTCCATCATTCTCAGGGAAATCAGTACTGTGCCGGGAGATACCATCTACCTGAAAGATCTGGCGGAAACGCTGGAAGAACGCCGCAAACAGCTACTGAATACTTCTCTCTTCCTGAATGTCACCGCCAACGTCAAAAACTGGGACGGCAACAGCGCCGATCTGGTGTTTGAAGTATGGGAGCGGTGGTACACCTTTGCTTTTCCCATTTTTAAACTCGCCGACCGCAACTTCAACCAGTGGTGGGTGGAAAAAGGACATAAACTGAACCGCCTCAACTTCGGCGTGAAAGGCACCCAGGAAAACCTGACCGGCCGCAATGACGGACTGGACGCCACCCTGCAGTTCGGTTATACACAGAAGATCGCCCTCGCCTATAACCTGCCCTATATCGATAAAAGTTTCCGCCACGGACTGGGCATCCTGTTTTCATATAGCCGTAACCGTGAGGTAAACAATTTCACCAGCAATAACAAACAGCAGTTTTTCAAAAAAGACGACGAATACCTGCGGCAGGCCTACGTAGTTGGCCTGCGCTACAGCTATCGCAAAGCCATCAACGCCCGCCACCAGGTGTTTCTCAACTATAACTACGAAAAAGTGGCGGACTCAGTGGCCATCATCAACCCGGATTACCTGGGAAAAGGGCGCACCAGCGTACGCTACCTGGACCTGGCCTACCGGTTTACCTATATCAAAGCAGACAGCTGGATATACCCGCTGAAAGGCGTGAGCGTCATGGGCGAGGTGGCCAAACGGGGCATCGGTCCGCTCAGCGATATCGATGACGTCCGTTTCCGGCTCAATTATACCAAATACTGGCAGTTGCGCCGCAAAACCTACCTGGCGCTGGGCATGCGCGGACAGGTGAAATTTTCCGCCGATCAGCCCTATATCAACCAACAGGCGCTGGGCTATGCGGAAGACTACCTGCGCGGATTGGAGTATTATGTGATAGACGGCACCAGTTTCGCTATTCTGAAATCCACTTTACGCCAGGAGCTGGTGTCTTTTAAAATCAAGCTGCCCCTCGTCCCGAAGAAATTCAATAGCGTGCCTTTCCGGATCTTTGCCAAAACCTATGGCGATGCAGCCTACGCCTACAGCAAATTTCCGGGCAACGGCTTCCTGAATAACCGCTTTCTGTATACCGGCGGCATTGGCATCGATATCGTTTCCTTCTATGACACCTGTCTGCGTATAGAGTACAGCGTTAATCAGTTAGGGCAAAAAGGACTATTTTTGCACACCAGTGTAGATATGTAAGTCAATTACGAATGACGGATTACGAATTACGAATGAGGAATTCGTAATTCATCTGTACTCCGTAATGGGCAACAAGTGGGGTTGTAATTCGTAATTCGTAATTTGTAATTCGTAATTTAATATGCAGGTTGCTCTTTATAGCAGGGGATTTATTTCAGAAGACATAGCCAATATCCGGTTGTTGCTGGATGAATTACAACGCGCGGAGATTTCCGCTACTTTTTACGAACCGTTTTACCGCATCCTGGTACAGTATATTCCTTTTGAAAAGGATCCTGCCCTGTTTTCCTGTGCGGAAGACCTGCCGGGAAAAATAGACTTCCTGATGAGCCTCGGCGGCGATGGCACCCTGCTGGACACCGTATGTTATGTCCGGGATACCAATATCCCCGTTATCGGGATCAATTTCGGGCGGCTGGGCTTCCTGGCCAGCATCGGTAAAGATGAGATCCATGCGCTGGTACAGGCCCTGCTGGACCGTACCTACATGGTAGACCAGCGGTCGCTCATTCATCTCGACGCCAATGTGCCCCTGTTCGGCGATATTCCATATGCATTAAACGAATTTACCATACATAAGAAAGATACCTCCGCGATGGTGAAGATCCACACTTACCTGAACGGCGAGTTTCTCAACACCTACTGGGCAGACGGGCTGATTGTGTCCACACCGACAGGATCTACCGGGTATTCCCTGAGCTGCGGCGGTCCCATCGTCTTCCCGGATGCGGGTAATTTCGTGATCACCCCGGTGGCGCCGCACAACCTCAACGTGCGCCCGATCATCGTTCCCAATGAAAGCGTTATTTCCTTTGAAGTAGAAGGCCGGAGTGACCAGTTCCTGTGTACGCTGGACAGCCGGATGGAAACCATCGACAGCTCTGTGCAGCTGGCTGTCAAAAAAGAAAAGTTTAAAATCAGCCTGTTACGGCTCGATGAAAGTAATTTCCTGCATACCCTCCGCAATAAACTGCTCTGGGGTATCGACGCCCGGAACCGGATCAAAATATGAGTGTGGGTTATAATATTTGTTAAATATATTCCTACATTTACAAATGTATTGCCTGCTGATTGTAAATTCAGTTATGCCTGTGAAGAAGGTTGGTAAGGAAGCTGTAGCATAAATGACCAGTCACACATTAAATAAATCCGGCATTATTGCGTTTAAGTAGAACTGATTTATGCTGAAACCTTTTTTATATCCTAAGAACTTCGTGCTATCGTTCCTGTTGGCGGCGGCCTGTTTGCTGGCCGGCGAGGCGAAGGCGCAAAATGAACTGGAATATGTGGGTGAGCTGGGAATATCGGTCGGAGGGGCGCAATATTTCGGGGATTTGAACACCAGGGGGGCCTTGAACACCATCAAGCCGGCAGTCGGCATTTACTACCGTAAATACCTCAATGAGTACGTGGGCGTACGGGCCCATGGCCGTTTTATGCAATTGGGCTACTCAGACGCATATAATAAAAATGAATTTGAACGCCGCAGGAACCTGAGTTTTAATACGGATGTATTCGAGCTGGCCCTGCAGGGCGATTTTAATTTTTTTAAGTTTGAACCCGGCAGCCTGGACCATCGTTTTTCCCCGTATTTGTCCGGCGGCGCCAGTATCTTCCATTTTAACCCTTACGCCTACCTGGACGGGGTCAAATACAAATTACAGCCCCTGCGCACGGAAGGGCAGGGAACAGCCCTGTATCCCGACCGGAAGCCCTACAGCCTTGTTTCTTACGCCTTCGTGATCGGCGGCGGCTTTAAATATAATATTTCAAAAAAAGTGAATGTGGGCCTGGAAGCGTTGTACCGGTTTACGCAGACGGACTATCTCGATGATGTAAGTACCACCTACGCCGGACCGGGGGCATTTCCGGCATTGGCAGGCGACAAGGCCAGTGTGGCCTACCTGTTACAGGACCGGTCATACGCCACCGGCGAGCGTTTGGGCGTAACGGGGCGCCAGCGGGGCAACAGCCGCGACAAGGACCAGTTTCTGACCATAGAGCTCACGATTAGTATATTGTTCACTTCTTACAACTGTAGATTTTAATTTACGGTTAATATACTTTCTACAAGTCGGCATTTCTTGCCTCCGGATGGCCCGGTTCTACCGCCGAAAATCCTGAAATCCCCGCTGGTATTGATTTCGCTGTTAAAACTACGTTAAAACAAGGGGTCAAGCTTTGCTAAAAAAGTCATTGCTCTATTTTTGTATCTTTGCACACTTTTAGTGAATCTGTATAAACTGATATAATACGCCTGACACAAAATGAGCTTGAAGGATAAATTAGACTTACAACGGTTACCCCGCCACATCGCCATTATCATGGACGGTAACGGCCGTTGGGCTAAGGAGCGTGGACAAGACAGGCTGTATGGGCATCACGAAGGCGTGGAAAGTGTGCGCAATATCGTTGAAACCTGTGCAGAACTTGGAATAGGCTACCTGACCCTGTATGCTTTCTCAACTGAAAACTGGGACCGCCCCGTTTACGAGGTGAACGGCATAATGGAATTGCTGGTGAATACTATCCGGAAGGAAGTAGGTACCTTATCCAAAAACAATATCAGGCTGAGTGTCATCGGTGACATGAGCATGCTGCCCCCCCAGGCCCAACAGGAAATGGAAGAGGCTATTGCGCTGACCAGCCACAATACCGGCCTCAATCTTATCATGGCCCTCAGCTACAGTGCCCGTTGGGAAATCGTGAATGCTGCCCAGAAAATCGCTCTGGATGTGAAAAAGGGAACCCTCGACCCGGCTTCCGTAACACCGGAGGTATGGGAAAAATATCTCTGTACCGCAGGACTGCCCGACCCGGAATTAATGATCCGCACCAGTGGTGAATGCCGGATCAGCAATTTCCTGCTATATCAACTGGCTTATGCAGAACTGTATTTTACAGATACCCGCTGGCCGGACTTCCGCAATGAACATCTTTACCAAGCCATCTTAAATTATCAAACCAGAGAACGGCGCTTTGGCAAAACAAGCGAACAAATTCAGCAGAATGAAGAAATTATTTCCTAAGGGCCTTCTGGCTATAGCATTATGTTGCAGTGCAGGCATACGTGTATCCGCTCAACAGAAAGATACCGTGCCTCCCGCGCAGCCTCCCGCTAATCTGCCGGCAATTATGGCTAATCCGCAACAGTATGAAATTGCCGATATCACCGTTGCTGGGACCCAATACCTGGATAAAGCATTACTGCTGTCTCTCTCCGGCCTCAGTGTAGGCGATAAGGTGGTATACCCCGGCGGAGACCAGTTCACCAAAGCTATCCAAAGCCTCTGGTCCCAGCGTCTCTTCGCTGACGTTACCATCTACGTCACCAAAATCGAAGATGGCAAAATCTGGCTGGAAATCGGCCTGACGGAAATGCCCCGTATGAACAGCTTTCAGTTCAAAGGCATCAAAAAAACAGAAGCTGACGACATCGCTACCAAAGCCGGCCTCCGTAAAGGCACCGTGGTAACCCCGGCCCTTAAACAAAACGTGATCGGCGTAGTACATAAATTTTATGCTGACAAAGGCTTTGGCAACGCCACCGTAAGGATCGAGGAAAGAAAAGACAGCGGCCAGGTAAACTCCATGGGCCTCGTCTTCCTGGTGAATAAAGGCAACAAGGTACGTATCGACAATATCAACTTTGTTGGCAACTACAACATCCCCGATTCCAAACTCAAAAAGAGAATGAAGGGCACCAAGGAGCGCACCCGCTTCACCCTTCACCCTGATACCAGGCAGGTGTATGTGGACTCCCTGGCACAGCCGGACGACTTCTGGAAAACCTACGGGTTCCTCCAGCCCACCCGCGCACTGGATAAGCTGGACCCCTACTTCCGCTTCAAACTGTTCAGCTCTGCCAAATTCAACGAAACGAAGTATATCGAAGATAAAAGCAAAGTGGTGAGCTACTATAACTCCAAAGGTTACAGGGACGCGCTCATCCTCAAAGACACCACCTATAAGTCCAACGCCAGCAACCTGAATATCGACCTGGCCGTTTCTGAAGGTAAAAAATACTACTTCGGCGACATCACCTGGAAAGGCAACACCCGCTACTCCGACTCCGTGCTGACCCGTATCCTGGGGATCAAAAAAGGAGACGTGTATAACCTCGAACTGCTGGAAAAAAGACTGGGTAAACAAATGTCCCAGGAAGGCGGCGACATCACCGGTTACTACATGGACTATGGTTACCTCTTCTTCCAGATCGATCCCGTGGAAATCGGCATCCGTGGCGATACCATCGATTATGAGATCCGCTTGCGCGAAGGCCCGCAGGCCACCATTAAAGAGGTACGCATCGCCGGCAACGAAAAAACCAATGAACACGTTATCCGCCGCGAGCTGCGTACCATCCCCGGGGAAAAGTTCAGCCGCGCTGACCTGATCCGCTCCAACCGTGAAATTGCCAACCTCGGCTTCTTCAACCCGGAAAAGATCGGTATGAACCCCGTGCCCAATGTGGCCGATGGTACCGTGGACATCGACTATACCGTAGAGGAAAAAGCCAATGACCAGCTGGAACTGTCTGCCGGCTGGGGCGGTTACATCGGTCTGACCGGTACACTGGGCGTTACGTTCAACAACTTCTCCCTGCGTAATATCTTCCGTAAGGAAACATGGGACCCGCTGCCCAGCGGCGATGGCCAGAAGCTCTCTGTCCGCGTGTCTTCCAACGGTAAAGCATACCGCTCTTACAACTTCTCCTTTACAGAACCCTGGCTGGGCGGTAAAAAACGTAACCAGTTCTCCGTTAGCTTCTACAGCAGCTACCAGAACCCATACGCTTACAGCAACTACTACGCGAACATCTATAACCAGAACGCCACTACTACCGATGGCCACTTTAAGGTAATGGGTGCTTCCGTATCGCTCGGTAAGCAGCTGAAATGGCCGGACGACTTCTTCACGCTGATCTACTCTGTCAACTACCAGCAGTATAAGCTGAAGAACTACAACTACTTCGGTATCGCCGGTTTTGACAACGGTACTTCCAACAACCTTAACCTGAAGTTCACCCTGGCACGTTCTTCTGTAGACCAGCAGATCTTCCCGCGCAGTGGTTCCAACTTCATGCTGTCTGCCCAGTATACGCCGCCGTATTCTGTGTTCAACCCGAACAAAGACTATACGAAAGAGCCTATCTCCAAACAGTTTAATTTTATCGAGTACCAGAAATACCGCTTCAACGCAGAATGGTATGTGCCGTTGAGCCGCCCGATGGGTAGCGATAACAAGACTTTCGTGTTGAAAGTGGCTGCCAAGTTCGGGTATATCTCCCGGTACAACAACCGTACAACGCTGTCTCCTTTCGGCCGCTTTGAGCTGGGGGGCGACGGTTTGAGCAACTTCGCGATCTATGACCGTGATATCATCTCCCAGAGAGGTTATCCGGTGTATTATACCTCCGATCCGAGTATAAACCCGGAAAGCGGTCAACCGATAGATTACCGTGGATTCACCGTATTCAACAAATATGTGATGGAGCTGCGTTATCCGTTCAGCCTGAACCCCAGTTCCACCATTTTCGGTCTGGCGTTCATCGAGGCGGCCAACGGTTACCGCGACATGCAGGATTACAATCCTTTCCGCCTGCGTCGCTCTGCTGGTATAGGTATGCGCTTCTATCTGCCGATGTTTGGTCTGCTTGGATTTGATTATGGTATAGGATTTGACCGTATCAAGTCCGGCGGTGGCCTGAAGGATGCGGCTAAGTTTACCTTCATGCTCGGCTTTGAACCAGAATAATTGTGAAATAAATTTATATATTGCAAAGATTAACCGGTGTTCCGGAAGCCAAAAATCTATAGTAGCATGAAGAAAATATTTATTACAGCGGCCTTAGTGGTGGCCATGGCAGGTGCAGCCAATGCACAGCGCTATTGTGTGATAGATACCAAATATATCCTGGAGAGCATCCCTGAATACAAGGACTCCCAGAAAAAACTGGATGCAGTGGCGGAACAATGGCAGAAAGAAATTGACGCCAAGTTCCAGGAAGTGGATAAAATGTACAAGTCTTACCAGGCGGAGCAGGTAATGCTCACGGAAGAGCTGAAACGCAAGCGGGAAGACGAGATCGTTGCCAAAGAGAAGGAAGCCAAGGACCTGCAGAAAAAACGTTTCGGATATGAAGGGGACCTGTTTAAAAAGCGGGAGGAGCTGGTAAAGCCGATCCAGGACAAGATCTACAATGCTGTTCAGAAGCTTTCTGCCAGCAGAATGTACGATTTCGTGCTGGACAAGGCCGGCGGCACCACCGTTATTTTCTCAGATCCTAAACTGGATAAAAGCGAGGAAATATTGAAATCGCTGGGCGTAAAGAAATAATCACTTGTACCTATTTTTTAACTAATAAGTATTAAAATTTTTTTAAACACAGACAACATCATGAAGAAGTTCGTAATTATTGCTTTCGTGGCAGTTACCGGTTTGTTCAGCGTGAATGCAATGGCCCAGTCCAAAGTAGCACATATCAATGCGCAAGCGCTCGTAGGTAGCATGCCTGAAGCCAAAAAAGCAGAGACTGATCTCCAGACTTATGCACAAAGCCTGGAAGCTGAGGGCAAAACAATGGTGGACGAGTACACTAAAAAAGTAAAAGAATTCGACGAGAAAGCGGCCAGCATGACTGACAATATGAAAGAAATCAAAGGCCGTGAAATCCAGGACGCGCAGAAACGCATCCAGGACTATCGCGAAAGAGCTGAATCCCAGGTACAGCAGAAACAACAGGAGCTGCTGAAACCGATCTACGATAAAGCCCGCAAAGCTATCGAAGACGTTGCCAAAGAAAAAGGTTACGGCTATGTGATCGACAGCTCTGCCGGTCTGCTGCTGGTGTCTCCTTCTGCTGACGACCTGCTGCCGGCTGTAAAAGCTAAACTCGGTATCAAATAATTAACTTCGTTAATATAAGAGATGGAATACGGCGGATGCTGTATTCCATTTTTTATTCCGGAAGCAGGTATTTTGCGATTTATTTTACTTTTTGAATTATTTCTGCTACCTTTGCCTTCCGTTTTAAAAATAGCGTCTCCGAAAGGGGAATCTTTTAGTATAGTACAGGTAAAAACATAAAAAAGAAATGAAACGTACTTTTCAACCGCATAACAGACGCAGAAAGAGCGTTCACGGCTTCAGAAAGAGAATGGAAACTGCCAACGGCCGTAAGGTACTGGCTTCCCGCAGAGCTAAAGGTCGTAAGAAGCTGACTGTTTCTGACGAGCGTAAGCTGAAATAATCCAGTAGCTAAATACTATTTGCCATAAAAACTAATTCTTTTACAAAAGAGGAGAGGTTAAAGAGCAGAAAACTTATTGAAACGCTTTTTCGTGAAGGAAAAGCGTTTTCTGTTTTCCCGTTCCGTGTCGTTTACCTGCCCGTAAAGGAGCTGCCGGTAAACAAATACCCGGTGCAGGTAGGTTTTAGTGCCTCCTCCCGGCGTTTTCCCCATGCGGTAGACCGTAACCGCATTAAAAGGCTTTCCCGTGAAGCCTGGCGCCTCCAGAAGCAGGGTTTGTATGATCACCTGCGCGCCGAATCCCGCCAACTCGCCGTTTTCCTCGTCTACACGGATAAAAAAATAGCGGATTTTTCTACCCTTCACCACAAAATTTCGGTAATTTTAGAGAAATTGAAGAATAGCTACTAGCCTGTTGCTGTTAGCTTTTAGGGAATGCTGGGAAAGTTGTTTTACTAAAAGCGGACACCCCGGCGGGCTATGGCCTAAAAGCGATGCTATATGAAGCGCTGGTTAAGTTACCCGTTTATTTTCCTGATTAAAGTATATCAGTGGCTGATCTCTCCGCTGCTCGGCGCCAAATGCCGCTATACGCCCACCTGTTCCCAGTATGGACTGGAAGCGTTCCGGAAACACGGCGTTTTTAAAGGAGGCTATCTGACGATAAAGCGTATCTTGTCGTGCCACCCCTGGGGTGGGCACGGTTACGATCCGGTTCCCTGACAGCGCCGCTTCCACCCGCCAACGATCATCATCATTCATCTTATACCCTCATTTGCATGCGTGCATTCTTGAATAAAAGGAAAAAGTTGCTGGCAGCCCTGCTGTTGCTGGTCACCGCCGGTGGCCTTTTCGCCTATAACGAAAGCGACCGCTACTTCCAGATCGCCAAAAACCTCGATATCTTCGCCGCCTTTTATCGGGAGCTGAATACCTACTATGTAGACGACCTGCCCCCGGAGAAAGTGATGCACCGGGGCATAGAGGCCATCCTCGAAGAAACGGACCCTTTCACCGATTTTGTGACCGAAGAGAACCTGGACGACCTGAAGTTCATGGCCACAGGCAAATACGGCGGGGTAGGAGCCTCTATCAACAAAAACGGGGAATGGACCTCCATCACCGACGTGTATGAAGGCAGCCCGATGGACAAAGCCGGAGTCAAACCGGGAGACATCATCGTTACCATGGACGGAAAATCCGTGAAAGATACCCCCCAGGAAGAAATCAGCAAACTGTTGAAAGGCGCCCCCGGCACCCCCCTGGATATCCTCTTCCGGAACCCGGTAAGCGGTAAGGAAACCCCTAAAAAGATCATCCGCGAGGAGATCAATGTAAAGCCTGTCAGCTACTCCGGCCTGGTAGGCAAAGACGTGGCCTATATCCGGATGACACAGTTCACCGAAAACAGCGGCGCCATGGTGCGCAATGCCTTTCAGCAGCTGAAACAGGCCAATCCCGGCCTCAAAGGCGTGATACTGGACCTGCGCGGCAACCCCGGTGGCCTGCTGGATGAGGCAGTCGTGGTGTCCAACATATTCGTGGAAAAAAATAAACTCATCGTCAGCACCAAAGGCAAAGTGAAAAACTGGGACCGCAATTACGAAACTTCGGAGGCGCCGCTGGATACCCATATTCCGTTGGCAGTACTGACTAACCACTCCTCCGCTTCTGCCGCAGAAATCGTGGCAGGGGCCGTACAGGACCTCGACAGGGGCCTGGTGATCGGTCAGCGCTCCTATGGCAAGGGACTGGTGCAAACCACCCGCCAGCTGCCTTATAATACCAAACTGAAAGTCACCACCGCTAAATACTATACGCCCAGCGGCCGCTGTATACAGGCGATCGACTACTCCCACCGCGCCGATGACGGCAGCGTGGACTATGTGCCGGACTCCCTTAAAAAAACCTTCCGCACCGTGAACGGGCGTACGGTAAAAGACGGCGGCGGTATCGAACCGGATACCCTCGTACCACCCACCTATATCAGCCAGGTGTCTGCCACCCTGCTGCGTAAACAGTTTATCTTCGACTACGCCACCAGCTATTACTACAGTCACCCTAAGATAGCGCCTGCAGCAGATTTCGCACTGACAGACGAAGAATTCTCTGATTTTGAACGTTATCTCGACAACAAGGACTACAGCTATAAAACCCGCAGCGAAGACGCGCTGGAGAATTTCAAGAACACCGCAAGGCGGGAGAAGTACTACGACGCCGTGTCTAAGGAGCTGGAACAACTGGAGCAGAAGATGAAACATGATAAGAAGCAGGACCTGCTGAAAAATAAAACAGAGATCAAACGCCTGCTGGAAGAGGAAATCACCAACCGCTATTATTCACAGCAGGGCCGCATCGCCAAATCGCTGGCATGGGACCGGGAGGTAAATACCGCAGCAGCCATGCTTCGCGACCCTGTCGTATACAAACAGGCGCTTACCACCAGCCGCAAGTAGATTCAAACCCGCCCGATATAACTGTAAAGCCTGCTTCCCTTGTCCGGAGCAGGCTTTCGTATTGCTAAAATTATGATTTCCCATTTATTGTTTTTATTTTAACAAACGCATTCATCAATTTCTTCCATTAAAGTAAAAAGATATACATGCCAGTAAATTCCAACGAAAGCTCACGCCGGCATTTTATCAGCAAATTTGCAAAAGGTGTGGTGGGGGCCTCTTTATTGCCTAGCATCATTACAGCAGCTGACAGAAAACGGAACGTTGAATCACTCTCACGACTAAACGAAAAGTACAGTGCCAATGACCAGATCCAGGTGGCATTGATCGGCGCCGGAGGTATGGGCACCGCAGATGCCAACACCGCGATCACCGTACCCGGTGTGAAGCTGGTGGCTGCCTGCGACCTGTATGACGGCCGCCTGGCAGACGCCAAAAAGAAATGGGGTAATGATATTTTCACTACCCGCAACTACAATGAAATCCTTGACCGTAAAGATATTGACGCGGTCATCATTGCAGTGCCGGACTTCTGGCATAAGGATATTTCCGTGGCAGCGATGAACAAAGGCAAATCTGTTTATTGCGAAAAGCCGATGGTACATGACGTCAGCGAAGGCCCTGCCGTAGTAGACGCACAGAAAAGAAACGGCAAAGTGGTGTACCAGGTAGGCAGCCAGGGCATGAGCTCACTGGGCAATGAAAAAGCCCGTCAGCTGCTGAAAGACGGCGCTATCGGTAAACTGAACTATGCAGAAGGTTTCTGGGCGCGTATGTCGCCAACAGGCGCCTGGCAGTACCCGATCCCGGCAGATGCTTCCACTAAAACGGTAGACTGGGACGCTTACCTCAAGAATGCACCCAAACGTGCTTTTGACCCGCTGCGCTTTTTCCGCTGGCGTAACTATAAAGACTATGGCACCGGCGTTTCCGGCGACCTGTTCGTGCACCTGTTCTCCAGCCTTCACCTGGTAACCGGTTCTATCGGTCCCAATAAAGTAATGGCTACCGGTGGCCTGCGTTACTGGAAAGACGGCCGTGAAGTGCCGGATATCATGCTGGGCATGTTCGATTACCCGGAAACGGCCATCCATCCGGCGTTTAACCTGTCGCTCCGCGTGAACTTCGTAGATGGTACCGGTGGTACCAACTACCTGCGTATGGTGGGCAGCGAAGGCTCCATGACCGTAGAATGGGATCGTGTAACGTTGTATCGCAACAGAGTGGCGGTAGACGAGAATGATCCGCTGGCCGCCGCCAACGCCGCTGCTGACGCTGCCAAATCGTATACCTATCACCGTGCGGAAATGCTGTCGCCGGACAAGATGATCTACGAAGCCGACAAAGGCTATAAAGGCGCGCATTTTGATCACTTCTACAACCTGTTCAATGCCATGCGTACCGGTGGCAAAGTAGCGGAAGATCCGTTGTTCGGCTTCCGTGCAGCTGCACCGGCGTTACTGTGTAACGAAAGTTATTTCAACAATAAGATCATTCAGTGGGACCCACAGAACCTGAAAGTTGTATAATAATCCATAAAACGTGAACCATATGAAAAAGTTTTTAGTACCTGCCCTGTCCGTGATGGCCGTCACTGTGATGTCGTGCGGCGGAGGCGCTACCAAAGAAGCGAAAGATTCAACAGTTGTAACGGATTCGGTGACCACTACTGCCCCGGCAGCTCCGGCAGTAGATACCACGGCGATTACCGCGCTCAGCGACGCGGACAAAGCAGCCGGCTGGCAGTTGCTGTTCAACGGCACCAGCAAAGACGGCTGGCGCGGTTTCAAAAATAAGCCCACAGAACCATGGGTGGTGGAAAACGGTGTCCTGCACTGCCTGGGCAGCACTACCGATAAAAGTGATAAACGCGGCGACCTCATCACCGACAAAGAATACGAGAACTTTGAACTGACGGCCGACTGGAAGCTGGCGCCGAAAGGTAACAGCGGCATCCTGTACATGGTGACCGAAGAATTTGACGCACCCTACCTGAGCGGACCGGAGTATCAGATCATTGATGACAATAACTTCCCGGAGAAACTGGAAGACTGGCAGAAAACCGGCGCTAACTACGCGATGAATCCTCCGCTGGTAGCTGCATCCAATCCCATCGGACAGTGGAATACCACCCGGATCGTTGTTAACAAAGGACATGTGGAGCACTGGCTGAACGGTCAGAAAACAGCTGAATATGACCTTGGTTCAGAAGAATGGAAGAAACACAAAGCCGAAGGCAAATGGAAAGATGCCAAAGGCTACGGTATGTCTAAAAAAGGCCACATTGCGTTGCAGGACCATGGCAGCGAAATCTGGTTCAAGAATATCAAGATCAAGGAGATTTAGGGATTTTTTGATTTACGAATTTTTTGATTTCGTAGACCGATAAAAAAACAGACCGAAGCGAGTGATTTCGCTTCGGTCTGTTTTTTTATTCGCTCTTCTGATCCACGAAATCAAAAAATTCGTAAATCAAAAAATCCCCAAATATCAGAGCGCTGCTTCGTATCTTTTATTGATAGCGTTCCAGTCAACCACGTTCCAGAATGCGTTCAGGTATTCCGGGCGACGGTTTTGGTATTTCAGGTAGTAAGCGTGTTCCCACACGTCTACGCCCAGGATGGGGGTGCCTTTTACTTCAGCAACGTCCATCAGCGGGTTGTCCTGGTTAGGCGTGGAAGTTACCTCCAGTTTGCCGTCTTTTACGATCAGCCATGCCCAGCCGGAACCGAAGCGGGTAGCGCCGGCAGTGTTGAATTTCTCTTTGAAAGCGTCGAAAGAACCGAAAGTGCTGTTGATCGCTTCTGCCAGTTTACCGGTAGGCTGACCACCTGCGTTAGGAGCGAGGCTGGTCCAGAAGAAGCTGTGGTTCCAGTGGCCACCGCCGTTGTTTCTTACTGCAGGGCTGATTTTTCCAGCATTTGCCACCAGTTCTTCCAGTGATTTGTTCTCGTTTTCAGTGCCGGCAATCGCTTTGTTCAGATTGTCAACATATGCCTGATGATGCTTACCATGGTGAATTTCCATTGTCAATTTATCAATATGCGGCTCTAACGCGTCTGTTGCGTAGGGTAAGCTCGGGAGTGTAAATGCCATAACTCGTGTTTTTATTGGGTTTAAAAATATTATTTACTGATAGTCGCCAAATTTACTGCCAATCCGTTAAAAATCAATTTCATTTTTCAATTACTAAATTAGGCCCCGTCCGATGCTATGTCATATGGAAAATTATTTTATATTTACATATACTCGGTTTAACAGGACGTAACATCAGACATGTTTTTTCGTATGTGCCTGACAGTTGTTTACCTATTGTTTGTTTAAAACGTATAGTATGCATACAGGCTCGGACTTAGGGCAAAACCTTTCCCTCACTGCCTTACAGAAGGAAAATGAGCAGTTAAAAGATCGTCATCTGTGGTTGGAGAGCATTGTAAACAGTGTACCGGCCATGCTTTATTGTTATGATAATAACAACAAAACCATCACCTGGTGCAACCATTACCTGGCAGCGGCTTTTGGCTATACGCCTGCGGAGATGACCGGCCTCGGCATGGACTTTTTCAGGCACATCATGCATCCTGATGATTTTAAAATGGCGGTGGTGGCCCAGCAATCATTCATAGACAATAAAAGCCATTTCGGCGGGGTGGCCCGTATACGCAGGAAAGGCGATACAGACTACCGCTGGCTGCTGGGCATGGAAGTGCCCTTTACCTGGGATACGCAGGGGAAAGTGAAAGAGATCATCTGCGCTTTCCTCGACCTCACCAATGCCATTGATACCAACGCCCAGCTGACGGTAGCGCTCAGTGAAATACTGCGGCGGCAGAATGAAAACCTGCTGAATAAACTTACCCCCCGTGAAAAAGATGTGCTGGGACTGGCAGTACAGGGGCTCAATAACAAGGAGATTGCCAACTCTTTAAACCTAAGCCGTTATACGGTTGAAACGCACCGTAAGAATATCCGGCTGAAGCTGAAAGTCCGCAATACGACGGAACTGGTGGCCATCGCCCGGAAGATAGGTTTTCAGTAAGTAACGATTGGTTAAAATAATATCAGTTTTTTGCGATTTTGCATCGGTTTTTTTGCACCCTCAAAATGAGCATCCAGGTATGAAAAACATATTAATAAATTGTATATTGTTGATTGTCAACTATTGTAACTGCAAAAACTGCGAAAAAAATTTTGCTAAACCCTGCTAAATTTTCATAAAAATACCCAAGGTTGGGTATTTGCTTGCTTTCGTATCTCCACTAATTTAGTGTATTAAAAAGAAGTATGTTTTTTAAACATCCGGACATGATTATTGGCTGAAATACCCCTATCACTATGATAACCGAGGAAAGAGCATTTGATATCTTACAACTGGAACAAACTGCCACAGCAGAAGAAATCGTCGAGCGCTATGAGGACCTGAAAGATCAGTACAGGAAAATCAAGGACGAAACGGAGGATCTGCGGACCCGGCTGGCCTACCAGCTGAAACAAATTGAACTGGACGATGTGTTCATCTACTTCAGGAGAAAACAAAGGATCTAATTAACTCAGCTTTTTATAATATTCATTCATTGTCTTTTTAAGCTCAGTTTTTCATCCATTGTTTGTCTTCATACAAACACCCTCAAAATGTAACCTGCTTTCAGCTTGCCGGTATTCCTTTGTCCATCCTGTACATTGCGTTTTATTTGATTATATTTAGGGCCTTAAACCCGACCCTAAACCAAAAACACGCATTATGAATGTATTTCTGATGATCCTGGGAGTGCTGGCGCTGATAGTGATCTTATCCTCTTTTGTAACTGTGCAGCAGGGGAATGTAGCGGTTACTACTATCTTCGGCAAGTATAACCGGATGTTGTTCCCCGGACTGAACTGGAAAATACCCCTGATTGAAAAAGTATTCAAGAAAATTTCTATTCAGAACAGATCTGTCGAGCTGGAGTTTCAGGCCATTACTGTAGACCAGGCCAACGTTTATTTTAAAGCAATGCTGCTGTACTCCGTGTGGAACCAGGAAGAAGAAACCCTGAAAAACGTAGCGTTTAAGTTCATGGACGAGAGAAGTTTCATGCAGGCGCTGGTACGTACCATCGAAGGTTCCATCCGTGGTTTTGTGGCCACTAAAAGACAGGCGGAAGTGCTGGGCCTTCGTAAAGACATTACCGAGCACGTAAAAGAGCAGATCGACAAAACGCTGGAAGAGTGGGGCTTTCACCTGCTGGACCTGCAGATGAACGACATTACTTTTGATGAAGTGATCATGAAGTCGATGGCGCAGGTAGTGGCATCCAACAACCTGAAAGCTGCTGCTGAGAACGAAGGCCAGGCGCTGCTGATCACCAAAACAAAAGCTGCCGAGGCCGATGGTAACGCCATTAAAATTGCTGCGGAAGCAGAACGCCAGGCAGCACAGCTGCGCGGTATGGGCGTGGCCCTGTTCCGCGAGGAAGTGGCCAAAGGTATGACCACTGCCGCCAAAGAGATGCAGCAGGCCAATCTCGATACCTCCGTGATCCTTTTCTCCATGTGGACGGAAGCGATCAAAAACTTTGCAGAGAACTCGAAAGGCAACGTTATCTTCCTCGATGGTTCTTCCGAAGGCATGGACCAGACCATGAAACAGATGATGGCGATGAATAAGCTGATGCAGAACCAGAAATAATTACGAATTACGAATTACGAATTGAGGGCTTCATGATAGAGCGGTTACTAAATAACCTTTCCATCAGGAAGCCCTCAATTCGTAATTCATAATTGCTTTAAAGGTATTTGTCTCCCGGTTGCCTGTCTCTTATTTTTCTGGCAGGTGTGCCATACCACACACTTCGGGGACTGACATCACTGAGTACAACAGCCCCGGCTCCCACTACACATTGTTCGCCTATATTAATTCTGTGTTTAATAACAGCGCCTATACCGATCGCTGTATTTGCCCCAATATTTACATTGCCGCCTGTTGTCACACCTGGCGCAATGCTGGTAAAATCCATTATCTGGTTATCATGGTCTATACTGGAGGCTGTATTGACGATGCAGAAGTTGCCAATCGTTGTATTCGTGTTAATGACAACATTAGCGCATAGGACATTGCCTTCTCCGATAATCGCCCGGGGGGATACTACACTGGAAGGGTGGCAGGCATTGACAAATTTAAACCCCGGGGCCACTGCTTTTATTCTTGACACCATATTAGCCCGGTCAGTGTTGTCTCCGATGGCAACAATGCCACCATAGATGTCATATGTCGCTGTTAGCGTGGGTATATCGTTTTCGTGACCAAGCACGGTAAGATGGTCTATACATGGAGTGTTTTTAGGTTTAAAACTGTCAATAAAACCCACGATATTGTATTCCTGCATCAATTGCAGGATCTCCATTACTACAAATCCATGGCCCGATGTGCCGACAATAACTATGTTTTTTCGTTGCATAGTAAGTTTTTCAATAAAATAATATGGTTAGCGTCTTTGCTCGAAAAAGGTTTTCATGAGTTGCAGGCTTTCTTCTTCACAGGGACCTGCTTCCAGCTTTGTTTTCGGATGGAAGGGCGACCGTTCGCCGGTGGCCCGCCGGTAGCTGTTTTTATCGTCTGCCGCGGCGTAAACGATGCGGCCTATTTTGCTCCAGTACAAAGCGCCGGCGCACATCAGGCACGGCTCTACGGTAACATACAGCGTGGCCTCCATCAGGTATTTGCTGCCCAGCGTGTTAAACGCCGCGGTGAGCGCGATCATTTCCGCATGGGCGGTGCAGTCGTTCAGCCGCTCCACCTGGTTGTGACCACGGCCGATTACCTGGTTGTTCAGCACCACCACGGCGCCGATGGGCACTTCTCCGTCTTCAAAAGCTTTGTGCGCCTCTTTCAGCGCCTGCTTCATATAATAAGTATCGTCAATCATAATCTATTTAATCATCTCCAGGAACTCATCTTCCGTGATAATCCTGATGGTGTTGATTTTCTTCGCTTTTTCCAGTTTGCTGCCGGCCTCTTCGCCTACCACGAGATAGTTGAGTTTACTGCTCACGCCGCTCATGATTTTACCGCCCTGTTGCTCCACCATTTCTTCTGCTTCGCTGCGCTTCAGCTTGTGCAGGGTACCTGTGAAGAGGAAGGTCTGGTCAGCGAGGTTGCCGCCGGTATGGCGTTCACTCTTGGTGTTGGTCATATTGATGCCCAGCGACGCCAGCTTTTCCAGCATATGGATGTTATCGTCGTTGGTGAAGAAGACGCGGATAGAACCCGCAACTTTAGGGCCGATATCTTCCAGCGCCAGTATTTGTTCTTCTGTCCAGTGGCGCAGGTCCATGATGTTGGTGACGGCATTGGCCAGTGTTTTGGCGGTGGTTTCGCCGACATAACGGATACCGAGGCCGAAGATGAGGCGGTGCAGGGGTTGTGTTTTGGACTGTTCGATCGCTGTTTGCAGGTTGCTGAGCGATTTTTTGCCAAAGCCTTCCATAGCGCCTATTTTTTCGAAGTCCAGCTCATAGATGCCGGGGATGTCTTTCATGAGGCCCTGCGCATAGAACTTGCGGACATTGCTTTCGCCGAAGCTTTTAATGTCCATGGCATCTTTGCTCACGAAGTGGATCATCCGTTCCACGACCTGTGCTTCACAGTTGATGTTGGTACAGCGCCAAACGCTTTCTCCTTCGGGTTTCACGAGTTGGTCGCTGCAAACGGGGCACTGTGTGGGGAATACGATATCCTTTTCTTCGCCGGTACGGAGGTCGGCCACGGACTTAACAATATAGGGGATCACGTCGCCGGCTCTTTCTACCAGTACCATGTCGCCCAGCTTCAGGTCTTTTTCCCGGATCACGTCTTCATTGAACAGGGAGATGGAGGATACCGTTACGCCGCCAATGTGGACAGGATCTATTTTAGCGACCGGCGTGATGGAGCCGGTACGGCCTACCTGGAATTCCACGGCGCGCAGGCGGCTGGTGGCCTGGCGGGCTTTGAACTTATAGGCGATGGCCCAGCGGGGGTGGTGGGTGGTCATACCCAGTTTGTCCTGCAGGGCATAATCATTTACCTTGATCACCATGCCGTCGATTTCGTACGGCAGGTTGTCACGTTCTGTTTCAAACTGAAGGCAGTAGTCGATCACGGCTTGTACGCCTTTGACGACTTTTTTCTCTTTGGCAGGGCTGCGGAAACCGAGGGTTGACAGCAGGTCAAGGGTGCCACTGTGTGTTTTGATGGCATCCGGTTCTTCCCGGCCGGCTTCCATGGAATGAAAGCTCATGTGATAAAGGAAGGCTTCCAGTCCGCGTTTGGCCACTTCGTTGGGATCTACCATGCGCAGCGAGCCGGAGGCGGCGTTGCGGGGATTGGCCAGCGGTGGCAGGTTTTCAGCGACACGTTTGTCATTGAACGCCTTGAAAGTGTTTTTATTGATCAGCACTTCCCCCCGTATTTCTATCTGGTGGATACCATATTGGGAGAAGCTGGCAGACAGCGGAATAGAACGTATCTGGCGGATATTGGTGGTGATGTCTTCACCGGCGATGCCATCGCCGCGGGTAGCGCCTCTGGAGAGCCGGTCGTTCTCATAAATGAGGGAGATGCTGGCGCCGTCGAATTTAGGCTCGATGCAGTATTCTATTTCCTGCAGTCCGCTGGCCTCCCGGGCTTTGCGGTCCCAGTCAATGAGGTCGTCGGCGTTGTAGGAGTTTTCGAGGCTCAGCATCGGCACCAGGTGCTGTACGGTCACAAATTCTTTGGTGAGGCCTTTGGCCACACGCTGGGTGGGGGAGTCGGGACTGATGAGGTCCGGGCGTTCCTGTTCCAGTTTTTTGAGCCAGGCAAAGAGCTGGTCATATTCGTAGTCGCTGAGCACAGGATCGCTCTGTACATAGTAACGCCAGTCATTGTAAGAGATGACGCGGCGCAATGCCTCCAGGGTTTCGTCAATGGAATGCAGCAACGTTTGTTGCTGCTGATGCTTCAGCAGGTCTTTGGCCAGCTGTGCCAGGGTTATTTCTATTTCCTTTGTGTACATATTGCTTGATACTGAGCTGTAAAAATAAACTTATCTTTCCGCTTCACTAAAACAAAGCAAAAAAATCCGGCCTTTTTTGCTTTTAATGTCCCTTTTTTTTCTTTCATTTGGATTATGAATACCTTACCGCGAGGTTTAAGACGATAACTGTAATTCCACGTATTTTTTATGATGTCCATGTACACCAAAAACATCAATACTCACCTTGTTGAGATTAAGAGTTATTTCAAAGTTGCCATATCGGTAGATTGTGTCATTTTCGGATTTAATGGGAATGAACTGAAAGTACTGCTGATTGAGTCCGACCTGAAAGAATACAAAGGAAAATGGTCGCTGCTGGGAGACATCGTGCGGCCGGACGAAGAGCTGGACGAAGCGGCCTACCGGGTATTGAAGGCGCGTACCGGGCTGGATGATCTGTATATGGAGCAGGTGCAGACGTTCGGAGCGATCAACCGCCATCCTGCCGGCCGTGTGATCACCGTAGCCTATTATTCGCTGGTGAACATCGAACATGTGGAACTGAAAAAACACAATAACGACCTGCACTGGCACTCTGTCAAAGACCTGCAGAACATGGCTTTCGACCATAAGCAGATACTGGATACCTGTCATGAACGACTGAAGCAGCAGGTGATGGTACAGCCCATCGGTTTTAACCTGCTTCCTAAAAAGTTCTCCCTGCGCGAACTGCAGAACCTCTACGAGGCTATCCTGGACGTGGAACTGGACCGCCGTAATTTCAGAAAGAAATTCCTTTCCATGGACCTGCTGATGGACCTCAATGAAGAGGAAGAAGACGTGCCACACCGCCCGGCCAAGCTCTACAAGTTTAACTTCGATAAATACGACCAGCGTAAAAAACGATACCTCGGCATCGGATTTTGATATTGGGCTCTTTTGGTATTTGGTTATTTAGCAGGCTTTTACGGGATTTATACTCCAAAACACAGTAACGAAATACCCCCATAATCAAATAATACTTTTTTAGCCCTCAGGGCTCTCTCCGCTTAAATTCCTGTTAATATAGATGTTGATGAAATCCTTTGCCATGAAGGATTAGACGTGCTATGCCCGGTGGCGCGGACATTTGAACTTATTTTCCGTAAAAAGGGAAAAAAAGTTTGTTTTTAACAAAAATTTAAGTAAGATTGTGTAAAATATACACACCCTGCGCAACGGCTATTGGCAGGGGTGTGATGAAAACCAGAATTTAGATCGTATTTGCACGTTTTGCCATTGAGTCGGGGTTTAGAAATTTTCCATTTATCAAGTATGCCAGAAAGAAATCAATAAAGTATTTATCAATAGTTTGATTTTATAGTTCCACGTTATGAAACAAGAAGGCCGCTAAGCACTTTTGTGAGTGTCTTATTTTCCACGCTTTCCCTTGTGCAGTCATTTGTACAGGGGAAAGTTGTTTTTAGGGAAAAACTAACCCTTCCCGGCTATGCTTAAATAATTTGCAACAGGATTCTTTTTCCGTTTGATCTCTTCTAAACCCCTGTTAGTCCTGTATTTCAGGCAGTTTTTCCGTAACTTGCATTGCTCGCAAAGCAGGTAAGAAAGCAAAGACACAAAGATTGTTGTATAAGATTTTATTGTGTTGTGTTCTTTGCGCTCCCCGTTCTCTTGTTTGCTTTGCGTGAAAAAAAAGAATCTCATATGTCATATACACCACAACATAAGGTCCGTATCGTAACCGCAGCAGCACTGTTCGACGGGCATGACGCCGCTATCAATATCATGCGGCGTATCATGCAGGCCAAAGGCGCCGAAGTGATCCACCTGGGACATAACCGTTCCGCTGCAGAGATAGTAGACTGTGCGGTCCAGGAAGATGCACAGGGAATAGCCGTTACCTCCTACCAGGGCGGGCACGTGGAATTTTTTAAATACATGTATGACCTGCTGCAGGAGAAAGGCTGCGGGCATATTAAGATCTTCGGCGGCGGTGGCGGTACCATCCTCCCTGCGGAAATCGAGGAACTGCACGCCTACGGCATAGCCCGGCTCTATTCTCCGGACGATGGCCGCCAGATGGGCCTTGAAGGCATGATCGAAGACCTCATCCGCCAGTGCGATACGGCTGTCACCCCGCTGAGCAGCGGTGGCAGTGTGGAAGACATCCCGCAGCTGAAGAAGAGTAAAAACCCGAAAATCATCGCCCGCGCGATCAGCCTCGCGGAAAACGACATGCCGGTAGCGCTGCTGAGCGGCGTTAAAACACGCAAAGCAGTGACAGTAGACGCAGACGCTGGCGCCCATATCACCAGCACACCGGACGGCACCTCGCCGGTACTGGGTATTACCGGCACCGGCGGCGCGGGGAAAAGCAGCGTGACGGACGAACTGGTACGCCGCTACCTCACGCATTTTTCCGATAAAACAGTGGCCGTTATCTCGGTAGACCCCTCCAAGAAAAAGACGGGCGGCGCCCTGCTGGGAGACCGTATCCGGATGAACGCCATCCACCACCCCAGGGCTTACATGCGCTCCCTCGCTACCCGCGAAAGCGATAAAGCCATCAGCGAACATATCCAGGAAGCGATCGATATCTGCAAACTGGCAGGCTTCGATTTCATCATCCTCGAAACATCCGGTATCGGCCAGAGCGATACCGCCATCACTGATTACTGCGACGTGTCCCTCTATGTGATGACACCTGAATACGGCGCTGCCTCCCAGCTGGAGAAAATCAACATGCTGGACTACGCCGATGTGATCGCCATCAACAAGTTCGATAAAGCCGGCGCCCTCGACGCCCTGCACGATGTGCGCAAACAATATAAACGCAACCATACCCTGTGGACGGCGAAAGATGAAGAGCTGCCGGTAGTAGGCTCCATCGCCTCCCAGTTCAACGACGCAGGCATCAACCTCCTCTTTGAAAAAGTGATGGAAAAAGTAGTGGAGAAAACCGGCGCCCCCTTCGGCCCGATGGCCCACGAAAGCCTGAAGTCCACCACCACCAAATCCCAGATCATTCCCCCGGCAAGGGTGCGTTACCTGGCGGAGATCGGCGAAGCCATCGCCGACTACAGCAAATGGGTGGACGAGCAATGTAAGATCGCCACACAGCTCTACCAGATAGCAGGCGTTATCGGCATTGATGCTTCCAAAGCGCCAATGCTGGCCGATATTCAGGCCAAACTCACGGAAGCGCTGCACCCGGAATGCAAAAAGCTGGTAGACGAATGGCCGGCATTGCTGAAAAAATATGCTGCCGATAACTACGAATTCCAGGTAAGGGACAAAGTGATCAAATTACCCTTGTTCACCGAAAGCCTCAGCCATAGCCGTATTCCGAAGGTTAGTCTGCCTAAGTACAACGACTGGGGCGACATCCTGCGGTGGCAGCTCACCGAAAACCTGCCGGGAGAGTTCCCTTATGCTGCCGGCGTGTTCCCGCTCAAACGCGAAGGGGAAGATCCTACCCGTATGTTTGCCGGTGAAGGCGGCCCGGAAAGAACCAATAAACGGTTCCACTACGTATCGCTCGATCAGCCGGCAAAGCGCCTGTCTACCGCGTTCGACAGCGTGACGCTCTACGGGGAAGACCCGGCTGTGCGTCCCGACATCTACGGGAAAATCGGTAACTCCGGCGTCAGCATCGCCACGGTAGATGACGCCAAAAAGCTGTACAGCGGCTTCGATCTCTGCGATCCGAAAACATCGGTGTCCATGACCATCAATGGCCCGGCGCCGATCCTGCTGGCTTTCTTCATGAATGCTGCCATCGATCAGCAGTGCGAAAAATACATCCGCGAAAACGGGCTGACAGAACAGGTGCAGGCCACGATCCGTGAGAAATTCAAAGACCATCCGCTGCCGCACTACAACGGCGACCTGCCGGCGGGTAACGACGGCCTCGGCCTCAACCTCCTCGGCATCTCAGGTGAAGAAGTGCTGCCCCGCGAAGTGTATGAAAAAATCCGCACCCACGCCCTCAGCACCGTACGCGGTACCGTGCAGGCCGACATCCTGAAAGAAGACCAGGCGCAAAATACCTGTATCTTCTCTACCGAATTCGCCCTGAAGCTCATGGGCGACGTGCAGCAATATTTCATTACACAGAAAGTCCGCAACTTCTATTCGGTCAGCATTTCAGGTTACCACATCGCCGAAGCCGGTGCTAATCCCATCACGCAGCTGGCCTTCACACTGGCCAACGGCTTCACCTATGTGGAATACTACCTGAGCCGCGGCATGCATATCGATGACTTTGCGCCTAACCTGTCCTTCTTCTTCAGTAACGGCATGGACCCCGAATATGCGGTAATAGGCCGCGTGGCACGCCGTATCTGGGCCAAGGCCATCAAATACAAGTACAAAGGCAACGACCGCTCCCAGAAGCTGAAATACCATATCCAGACTTCCGGCAGAAGCCTCCACGCGCAGGAGATCGACTTCAACGATATCCGCACCACGCTGCAGGCGTTGTATGCCATCTATGACAATTGCAACTCCCTCCATACCAACGCCTACGATGAAGCCATCACCACGCCCACAGAAGAAAGCGTGAGAAGGGCCATGGCCATACAGCTCATCATCAACCGCGAACTGGGTACCGCCAAAAACGAAAACCCGGTACAGGGCTCTTTCTTCATCGAAGAACTGACCGACCTCGTGGAAGAAGCCGTGCTGGCTGAATTTGAACGTATCACCGAACGCGGTGGCGTACTCGGCGCAATGGAAAGGATGTACCAGCGGAATAAAATCCAGGAAGAAAGCCTTTACTACGAATCGCTGAAACATACCGGCGAATACCCGATCGTAGGAGTGAACACCTTCCTGAACAAAAATGGTTCTCCTACCATCATCCCTGCAGAAGTGATCCGCTCCACCACAGAAGAGAAAGACTTCCAGATTAAAACGCTGGAGGCCTTCCATCACCGCCATCAGCATAAAAGCGCCGCTGCACTGAAACAGCTGCAGCAGGTGGCCGTCAACAACGGCAACCTTTTCGCTGAACTGATGGAAACGGTGAAACACTGCTCCCTTGGCGAAATCACGCACGCCTTGTATGAAGTGGGTGGCCAGTATCGCCGCAACATGTAACGGTGATGGCCATGATTTTTACTGATTCGCCTGATGTGCGGAGATAAAAAAAGATAATCATTGACTTGCTATATGGGCTGGCTTTTAGGGCCGGCCCTTTTTTATATCCGCCCTGGCGATTTGAAACTACCTAAGTAATAACCCCTGATTAAGCCGTGATCATTAAAGCATCTGAACAACAACGTTGCCCGGGACGTTAGTCCCGGGGGCAAATAAAAATCTCCGCTCCGAATATTATATTAGTATTATCAATAGCGTGGCTATTGTTTCGCGCCGGGTGTCTGTCCTATTTTTATCAGCTTATTGGTTAATTGTCAGCACATTATCAGATATGCATATGAAAAAAATGATTTTCAGTGCGCTGTTACTGGCCGGGTTACAGGCCGCAGCACAAACAACAGATACCGTGGCCGCGCGGATATTATTGCCCAACGGATGGGCGCTCACACCTGCCGGTCATTCCCTGCCGCTGGGCGATTTGCCCCTGAACATGGTACTCTCCGCCTCCGGGAAATACCTGGCGGTAAACAACAACGGACAAAGCAAACACACCCTGCAACTGATAGACGCCCGGCAGGAAACACTGCTGGACGAAGTGGTTATCCCAAAATCATGGTATGGGCTGGCTTTCAGCAAAGATGAAAAGACGCTTTACGCTTCCGGCGCCAACGATAACGTAGTGCGGGAATACCAGCTGCGAAACAACAAGCTGTTGGCGACAGACAGTATCCGCCTCGGGGCGGCATGGCCGAAAGAAAAAATATGTCCTGCCGGCATGGCGCTGGACCATTCACGGAACCGACTATACGTAGTAACAAAAGAAGACAGCAGCCTTTACCTGCTGGACTTGTCTGCCAAACAGGTTATACAGCGGGTGCCCCTGGGGGCAGAGGCTTTTACCTGCCTGCTGTCCAAAGACAACAAAACGTTGTACATCTCCCTGTGGGGAGGAGATGCCATCGCGGTGTATGATATCGCAGCCGGTAAAATCATGCAGGAGATAAATACAGGTAGTCATCCTAATGAAATTATTTTATCTAAAAATGGTAAGTACCTGTATGTGGCGAATGCCAACGATAACTCGGTATCTGTTATTGCCACTGCCGGCGGTAAGGTGATAGAAAACCTGCATGCCGCGCTGTATCCGGACGCGCCCACGGGTTCCACTACCAACGGTCTTGCGCTGTCGGAAGATAATAAAACACTGTACATAGCGAATGCAGACAACAACTGTCTCGCGGTGTTTGATGTGGCCACCCCGGGCAAGAGCCATGCGGAAGGGTTTATCCCGGTAGGGTGGTATCCCACCTGTGTGCGGGTGACCGGTAAAAAAGTGCTGGTGGCCAATGGAAAAGGTTTTACTTCCATGGCTAACCCGGAAGGACCTAATCCGATCAGTCGTAAGGACGCCAGCGGTTCACATCTGGCCAACACCCGTAAGGACCGCCCGGTGCAATATATCGCAGGGCTGTTTAAAGGCACGTTGTCTGTCTTCCGGGAACCGGGAGAAAAGGTGCTGGGGCAGTGGTCAAAACTGGTATACGATAATACGCCCTATACAAAGAACAAGGAGTTGCGCGCACCCGGAGAAAAAGGCAATCCTGTCCCACAGGAGGCAGGGCAGTCTTCACCTATCAAATATGTGTTTTACGTTATCAAGGAAAACCGCACGTATGACCAGGTGCTGGGCGATGTCAGGGAAGGCAATGGTGATAGCAGTCTCTGTATCTTTCCTGAGCGGATCACGCCCAATCAGCATAAGCTGGTCAGGGACTATGTGCTGCTCGATAATTTTTATGTGGATGCAGAAGTAAGCGCTGATGGTCATAACTGGAGCACGGCAGCTTACGCTACCGACTATACGGAAAAGACCTGGCCTACCAGCTATGGCGGCAGAGGCGGCACCTATGATTATGAAGGTAGCCGTAAGATAGCCTATCCCAAGAAAGGGTTTATCTGGGATTATTGCCATCGTGCGGGCGTAAGCTTCCGCAGTTATGGTGAATTCGCCGGTAAAGGGTCGGCTACGCTGAAAACGCTGGAAGGCCATTATTGCAAGGCGTATCCGTCGTTTGACATGAGTTTCCTGGATGTGGACAGGCAGCAGATCTGGCAACATGACTTCGATTCACTGCTGGAGGCGGATGCGGTCCCCCGTTTCAATACCATCCGGCTGGGCAACGACCATACCAGCGGCATGCGGAAAGGCGCCTATTCGCCTTATGCTTCCGTGGCGGACAACGACCTGGCGGTAGGTAAACTGGTAGAATACATCTCCCATAGCCGTATCTGGAAAGAAAGCGCCATTTTTATCCTGGAAGACGATGCCCAGAACGGCCCGGACCATATCGATGCCCACCGCTCCACCGCTTATGTGATCAGTCCTTATGTGAAGCGGAAGACCGTGAACCATAACATGTACTCCACTTCCGGGATGTTGCGTACCATGGAGCTGATCCTGGGGCTGCCGCCCATGAGCCAGTACGATGCTGCCGCCACGCCTATGTGGGAGCTTTTCACCGCTACGCCCGATCTGACGCCTTTTGTGGCGCTGGAAGCCAATGTGGATATCCGGGAGCGGAACACCGCCTGGAATGAGAGCGCCCGCCGCTCTGCTGCTTTTGATTTTGCCCATGAAGACCGGGCGCCCGACCTGGAGCTGAATGAAGTGGTGTGGAAGGCCGTCCGTGGCGAGAATGCGGTGATGCCGGCACCCCGGCGGAGCGCCTTCGTGAAGCTGCAGGAGAAGGAAGAGGACGACGATTGATAAATCGATTAAGCAAATCCCGGAAACTTTTCTATTTTAGCCCTACTTAAATGTAATAAACAGTATGGTAGCAAGGAGAGATTTTATCAGGAACAGCGCACTGCTGGCAGGTGCTGTTAGCCTGGGGATGCCCAAAACTGTGTTGGGCTGGGATGGTTATTCTTCCCAACGTCCGCCGGTGGCGAAACGAAAATTTACCAGCGACGCGGTGGAAAAGACAATCGCCAGCGTAAAAAAACAGATTGCCGACAACAAACTGGCCTGGATGTTTGAGAACTGTTTCCCGAACACCCTTGATACCACTGTCAACTTCAAAACAATGGACGGCCGGCCGGACACTTTCGTGATCACCGGTGATATCAACGCTATGTGGCTGCGCGACTCCTCTGCGCAGGTATGGCCTTACATTCCGCTCATCAAGGAAGACAAGAAGCTGGAACAGATGGTGGCGGGGGTGATCAATCGCCAGGTGAAATGCATCCTGATAGACCCGTACGCCAACGCCTTCAATGATGGGCCTACCGGCAGCGAGTGGGAGAAAGACCTGACAGACATGAAGCCGGAGCTGCATGAGCGTAAATGGGAGATAGACTCGCTCTGCTATCCCGTACGCCTGGCGTACCACTACTGGAAGCATGGTGGCGATACCAGCGTCTTTGACGCGAAATATAAACAGTCGGCCCAGCTGATCGTTAAAACCTTTAAAGAACAACAACGTAAAGAAGGCAAAGGCCCTTACAAGTTCCAGCGTGTCACCGCCTGGCAGTCTGATACCGTCCCGAATTCTGGCTACGGTTCACCGATGTTGCCGGTAGGGCTGATCGTTTCCATCTTCCGTCCTTCCGACGACGCTACAGTGTTTCCTTTCCTGATCCCGTCCAACATGTTTGCAGTGGTATCCCTGCGGCAGCTGGCGGAGATCAGCACGGAGATCTACAAAGATGCGGCTTTTGCCAAAGAGTGCGCTGAACTGGCGGACGAAGTGGACCGCGCCATCAAAGCCTATGCGATCGTAGAACATCCGTACCTGGGCAACATGTACGGATTTGAGGTGGATGGTTTTGGAAATCGTTTATTCATTGACGATACCAACGTTCCAAGCCTGCTGTCTATTCCCTACCTGGGCTATACCACTGCAGACGACCCGCTGTACCAGGCTTCCCGCCACTTTGTATGGAGCAGCTTTCATCCGTGGTTCTACAAAGGCAAATATGGCGACGGCGTAGGCAGCCCGCATACCGGGGTGGACTACATCTGGCCGATGAGTATTATCATGAGAGCATTGACCAGCCAGAGCAAGGAGGAAATTGCAGCGTGTATCAAAACACTGCGCAATACTGACGGTAACACGGGTTTCATACATGAGTCGTATCACAAGGACGACCCTACGAAGTTCACCCGGAAATGGTTCGCCTGGGCGTGTACCCTGTTTGGTGAACTTATCCTGAAGGTGAGCCAGGAGTATCCTGATCTGCTGAAACGGCAGTACGCCTGATCATTTTTTTAGTTTATTATTTTTTATGTTGATATTTGGAATGCAGCGGAGACGATCGTCTTCAGCTGCATTTCACTTTTAAAAATGTAAGTAATGGAGCACCCTCATCTATACCAGCAACGCATCAACGACTTTCAACAGGCGATTGACAGGGAGAAGAAGCGGACAGCGCTGCTCTCGTGGTCCCGGTTGTTGAGTTTCCTGTTGATCATTGCCGGGGTGGTGTTTTACTTCCGTGAGGGAAGGGAAGGGGCGTGGCTGCTGGCCACAGCAACGGGAGTGGTGGCTTTCGGTTTTTTCCTTAAAAGACATAATCGTTCCCAGCAACAACTGGCGTTACTGAAAACGTTACTGGAGCTGAATAAAAAGGAACTTCAGCAGGCTACCACCTGGGAGTCTTCCTTTGAAGACGGTCATGAGTTCATCAACGATCAGCATGATTATTCCGGCGACCTCGACGTGTTTGGCCCTGCTTCCATTTTTCAGTCGATCAACCGTACCGGCACCTTGTCCGGAAAACAACGGCTGGCGGCTTCGTTGTCGGCCCCGATGCTGGACGCTGCGCAGATCCTGGCTACCCAGGAAGCGCTGAAAGTGCTGGCCCCCGAAACGGATTTCCGGCAGCATCTTACTGCCAATGCCATGCTGGCCAAAGAGGATGCCAGCGACCGCCGCGAGCTGGCGCAATGGCTGGATATGCCTTTTGCCTTTATCCATAACCGGTTTATGGGGATTGCCCGGTGGCTGTTCCCGGCGTTAACGCTGGCGGCAGTGGTGGCAGGCAGGTACATGGGGCATTACTATCTTTTTATCGGGATGGTGATGGTCAACTGGCTGGTACTGCTGAGCATCCAGCCTAAATTGCTGGAGCAGTACAAACTGATATCCCAGAAGGAAAGGATCCTGGAGAAGTTTGCCCTGTTGCTGGGATTGATTCGTAAAGGCGCGTTTGAGCAGTCGGCGTTGCTGCGGCAGCAGCAGGAAACGGCGCGTGAGGCAGATGTAGCGCTGCATCAGTTGTCCCGCATCAGTTCCGCGTTTGACCAGCGGCTGAACCTGTTGGTGGGCATCGCTCTCAATTCTCTGCTGCTATATGATCTGCATTGCATTCTGCGGCTGGAGCGGTGGAAAGAGCAGCATAAAACGGCGGTGGACAAATGGATTGATGTGATAGCGCAGCTGGAGGTATGGAACAGCCTGGCCACTTTTGCGTTTAATCATCCGGGGTATGCTTATCCGCAGCCGCAGTCGGAGCCGATGTTGCTGGAAGCGGAAGGGTTAGGGCATCCGCTGATCCCGGAGAGCGAATCCGTTAAAAACGACGGGCATATTGGCCGGGATGCCAGCTTCCTGATTATTACCGGTTCCAATATGTCGGGCAAGAGCACTTTCCTGCGCAGCGTAGGTGCCAACCTGCTGCTGGCCATGTGCGGCGCGCCGGTATGTGCCGGCCGGCTGGTGTTTACGCCCATGCGCATCATGACCTCCATGCGTATCAAAGATTCTATCGCCAGCCATACTTCCTATTTCCAGGCGGAGCTGCTGCGGCTGCAGCATATCATTGTTCAGCTGAAAACAGGGGAGCGGGTGTTCATCCTGCTGGACGAGATCCTGAAAGGCACCAATTCGGAAGACAAGCTTTCCGGTTCCCGCAGCCTGATAGAGCATTTCCTGGCGTATAACTGCCTTGGGATGATTGCCACGCATGACTTGGAGCTGGGGCACCTGGAGGAAAATTATCCGAGCAAAATCCGGAACTACTGTTTCGAGAGCACTATCCAGGACGACCACCTGTTCTTCGATTACCGTATCCGCCCGGGTATTGCGCGTAACAAAAACGCTACTTTCCTGATGAAACAGATGGAAATCATTTAGATTTTGATATTTGGATATTTTGTTATTTGATTATTTGCCGAAGTCCCTGGAAAATCAGGCGCTCGTCAAATAATAAAATACCTGAATAATAAAATGACAAAATATTTAGTATTTTTACTAAAATATTTAGTGTATGACATTGCCATTCCAGGAAGGAGGAGCCGAAACTCCCTATTACAAAGGACGTGGTGCGCAGATCAATCCGCGAAACAAATACCTGAAGGGCGAGTATGTGCAGGAGCATGCAGAGGGGATTGACGAGTGGTGGCAGGCGGATGTGCCTACCCAGGTATTTGAGGAGCATGCCAAAACGCTGGTCAATAAGGTGGAGAGCCCGGACGTGGGAATGTGGTATTCCATGAACCCCTACCAGGGCTGTGAGCATGGCTGTATTTATTGTTATGCCCGTAATGCCCACCAGTTCTGGGGATTAAGTGCGGGATTGGATTTTGAACGGAAGATTATTGTCAAACATAATGCTCCGGAGCTGCTGCGTAAGTTCCTGGACAATAAAAACTGGGTGCCCAAGCCTATTTCCCTCTCCGGTAATACAGACTGTTACCAGCCGGTGGAGCGTAAGATGTGGCTTACCCGGCAGCTGCTGGAAGTGGCGCTGGAGTATAAACAGCCGGTGGGCATCATCACCAAAAACTCGCTGGTGCTGAGGGACCGTTACCTGCTGCAGCAGCTGGCACAGGAAAAGCTGGTCTGTGTGTATGTTTCCATTACCACCTTACAGGAGGAGCTGCGGCAGAAGATGGAGCCGCGGACCACAACGGCGGCGCAGCGGTTTAAGATTGTGAAGGAGCTGAGTGATTTTGGTATACCCGTTGGCGTGATGACGGCGCCTATGATCCCCGGGCTGAATGATCATGAGATTCCGCGGCTGCTGGAGATGGCTGCTGCCAATGGGGCGAAGTATGCCGGGTATACCGTTGTGCGGCTCAATGACGCGGTGAAGCTCATTTTCAATGACTGGCTCTATAAAAACTTCCCTGACCGTGCGGACAAGGTGTGGCACCAGATAGAGAGCATGCACGGGGGAAATGTGAATGACAGTGAATTCGGCCGGCGGATGCGGGGGGATGGCAATATCGCGGAGCTGATCCGGCAGCAGTTCAGGGTACACGTAAAAAAGAACGGCTTGAACCAGGAGCGGTTTGAGTTTAATACGGAGTCCTTCCGCCGTCCTACCAGCCAACTGAGTTTGTTCTAGGAAAGAATGACGGCAAAATGCTGGTCCTGAATAGTTTGGAGAATAGCCGGGAAGTGGCCGGGGTGGCGGGGCTGCAGCTGGATGCCGTTGGCCGCCGTCTGGCAGATGTTGCGGCCGGATAGCAGCGGAGGTCTGTAGCGGGCCATGGTGAGGGAGAGAGGAGGAGTGAATCCCGGATATAAACGAATTGTTAACTCTATAAAAAAAGTAGGCTATATTATTGTGTAATCAAAAAAATAAAATCTACCTTTGTAGCAAATAACAAAATTTCTTAGTGCAACTTCTGTCAACATATAAGATTATTGCGATGGCCTGCAAGCAAAAGCAGGTCTATGACGGATTGCGGGCACGTTGCACCGATTGTTAACGAAAAAGTTATCAAACGATATAAACAAAGGTCCCGCTCTCAACAGAGGCGGGACTTTTTGCTTAGTAGCAGTACTGAAATGACGACAGTGAAAGAACTTCAGACGATAACTGGTCAGAATATTCAATACACCATCTGGTGTAAAGGGAATGGCTTTGCCTTAAAAAAGCCATACGGACAAGGTATGCAGTAATGTAAGCTTAACCCATTACATGATTGCCCGGTCCGTAAATACGGCCGGGTTTTTTATTTCACGGGAAAATCCGGCACAGAAATGGCAAACAATTTTTTAAGAACGTTATGTGCTCGGCCCATTTGATCTCGTACAGACAGGTATAGTGCATAACCCCAAAACGTTAGTATATGAGAAACGTTATTCAAGTTGTAAGAGAGGCTTTACTCACCAATTTCAGAGAATTGGACAATTGGTTTGACAAGGAACCGGCGTTGCTGGACTTCAAACCGGACCGCGATCAATGGAGTATACGGGAAGTGCTGGAACATATTTCCCTCACTAACTACTTCCTGTTACTGATCATCAACAAAAGTACCCGCAGGGCGCTTGACCGTAAAAGAAACGGCCATACCGTTGTTGTGCCGGCAGATTACCAGGAGAAATTCAGCCAGATCGATGTGATCAGCAGTAAGTCTTTCGGATGGGTAAGGCCGGAACACATGGAGCCTACAGGGCTTAAAGATATGCAGGAAGTAAAAGCGCTGCTGAAACAACAGTATGCGCAATGCATGTACAATCTGTCTTTGCTGAAGAATGGCGAAGGAGTGCTGGTATTCACCAACATGTCTGTAAACCATCTGGGCAAACTGGATATCTATCAGTACATCTATTTCCTGACCAAACATATAGAACGTCATATCCGCCAGATGAAAAGACTGGAGAGGGAATATGAAGAAAGCGCCGTTCTGATCTGATTTTTTTGGTCGACCAACAACGTCTATTATTGTTATCCTCATTCGATTACAACAACCGGAAGTATGCGCACTTCCGGTTTTTTTATACCGTCAGGAGCCGACACTATATTTATCTACATAGAAAAAATATTTGAAAAAAGTCTGTTAAAAATTTGCATTATCACTATTTATCACGTTATCTTTGCATCGTTAAAAATTGATAATAGTAAACACTCGTAAAAATGGTACGCTTTAAATTAAATATGGAATCAGCAATCCCCTGCGGCACGCAGGATTGGGGCGGGTTCCGGGCGTTTCATGGTTACAGGTAGTACAAAATATTTGTATCATATAACAGAAGCCCGGATCCATGGATCCGGGCTTTTTTTATGATGGTTTTGATAATGATATTACCACTGAATACAATCAATAACCGGGCACTGGCCGCTGGAATGCGCCGCAGTAAAGGATTCAAGGATAGCATCAATCATATTGACGCTAAACGGACCTGGCATGCCTTAACGTAGTATGTGCGTTAACGTTAGTAGCCCGGTCCGTGTAAACTGACCGGGTTTTTTTGTGTTCATCGCGAAAAGATATTTGAGGAGGTACAATTTATAAACAGGTAGCGGAGTAATCCTGCTCCGCTGATCCTCTCTCTTTAAGTTGTTTTTTTCGTCTCTGTTTGAATTAGCCCCCATCTTCAGGTTATCAAGAGGATAACTTGTAACTTCCCCCAAAAAGAGGTACCTATACGTACCGGAAATGATAAGCCTGATTTGCCTGGAGCCCAACAGGGCTCCGGTAAATCACTATCAGGGAAGATTAATTTTAACGTGCAATTTGTAAATGAAAACAATGGTCAATAACCAGATAGATATCACCGATGGAGAATACTTTGCACCCAAAGGGGTGTATACGTTTCATTTTAACAGTATACCCAACATCAATAATATCTACGATATAGACGGAGAAAAAGCAGCGGCGGCGTTTGTAAAGACTTTTGAAAAAATGATACTGCATACCTACCGCTACACCGACTACGATACTAAAAAGAAAAAGTATAAGCATGCCCAAACGGTGATGGTGCTCAGCAACAACAGCGTAGTGGCCTTCTGGCATTCCTGGGTGGAAATACTGCACGATGGTGCGGATACCGCTTTTGTCTCAAAAGTAACTGAAACGGCTACACGCTATAAGGAAAAACAACGCCGCGAACCGCATGAGATCAACCTGATCGTGAGCGGGCGTAAAGGGCTGGAGCTGAAGAGCATGGAGATCAAACGCACGAAGCTGGACATCGGGCTGTTTTATGAAGATGATTTCCGTGAGGTGGACAAGGTGATACAGCAACGGCTGCGTAAGGATAAAGACAAGGGCATCGTGCTGCTGCACGGTATTCCTGGAACCGGTAAGACAACCTACCTGCGTTATCTCATCGGTAAAATTAAAAAGCGCATCCTGTTTGTATCGCCCGACCTGGCACACAATATCATGAATCCCGAATTCATGGAACTGCTGATAGATAACCCCAACTGCGTGGTAATTATCGAAGATGCAGAAAACGTGATCATGGACAGGAAGTTCAGCGGCAATTCATCGGTATCCAATCTGCTCAACCTGTCCGACGGACTGCTGGCAGACTGCCTGAATATACAGCTGGTGTGCTCTTTCAACAGCGATCTGTCTGCTATTGACAGTGCGCTGCTGCGCAAAGGAAGACTGATCTCCAAGTATGAGTTCAAAAAGCTTTCGCCGGCGAAAGCGCAGCGCCTGTCCAAACATTTGGGCTTCGACACCGTGATCAGCAAACCCATGAGTGTTGCTGAAATAGCCAACCAGCATGAGCCATCCTTTGAAGCGCCGAAAAACGTGATCGGCTTCAGAAGGACCCTGCTGGAAGAAACCGTATAAACAAACATTATTCATCTCATTTAAAATATTATTCGTCATGAAAAAGAATCACTTGTCTGTATACAATCCAATGGTACACCGTGTTTACCGATCGGTAAACACTATTGAAAAACAAACAGACCATTTGTTATGGACAAGTTATTTTCTGACGAACTACAATATTATATCGATACCGCACGGCTCAGAACCGCAAGACAAAAGCGCCGTGCAGTTATAACAGCAAGGGATAAACAGCTGCTGCAGCTGGACGAATATGAAAAGGAGCTGTGGAGTCAAAGCCGCAAGCCTATATATGTTCCGCTGGACCCGCCTGTACAAAAAGGGTACGTACGTTTCTTTGTATTAAGGGATGATGTGGCCCGTGGAAAACAGGCATTATTTTTTCAGGGTATCCTGGATAAAATCAACACAGAACAATACTTTCACCGGAAGGATTTTAAAAAGAAAAAACGGGTACGTGGCAAGAAGGTGTGGGTAGACAAAGAGCAGCATGTTAAGAAGCTGTATGCGTGGGAAGTGGAAAAGCTGGGGCTTACGCCGCAGGAAATGGCTTACTTTGAAGTACGGCCCGAATTTTCCAAGCTGAAAGGAAAAGAAGTTCTCATGACTGTGTTTACGGAGCCCTGGCGTTTTGTATTGCGGGTGCGGCCGTATATGCTGACGCACCGGAGAGTGGTAGATCCTGTGCTGGAATCACGGATGAGGGAGGTGGATAATTACATCACCATCCGCCAGTTGAGACACCGCATGAACTGGCTTACACAAAGCCGTGGAGGCGGGCGCAGACGCTGGGAACCTCCCGTGAAAGCAAAAGAACGGTATAAAAAGAAAACCCTGCTGCAGATGCTGCAGGAAGAATATTACGATAACATTGATTGAAACACCCCCATTATGTCTGAATTGAAAATGACCGGAAAACAATTACGTGCCCTGGGTTACCCGCAGGGTCCTGTAATCAGTGTAGCCATGGACGTTATTGCCCAACATTATACAACGGCGGCTACGGACGAGATAGAAACGGTACTGGCCAAAGTGCTGGCAGATCCGGCGGCCTATGCCGAAGACGCGGTATGGGCGCAGGTAGCCCTTGCTTTGATCCCGGAAGAACGTCCGGCAATAATACCCTTGCGCGAGAAACCGGTGGATTATGCCGTTTTCGGCGCCGGCTTTATTGAAGAAGGTACGATCCGGCAGCTGAACAGTGCAGTGCGTTTACCCGTAGCCGTAGCCGGTGCGCTGATGCCGGATGCCCATCAGGGTTATGGCCTGCCTATCGGTGGCGTGCTGGCCACGGAGAATGCCGTTATTCCCTACGGCGTAGGCGTGGATATCGGATGCCGTATGTGCCTGAGCATCGTGGACCTGCCGGTGGAGAGCCTGACGACGAGGGCCGGTCAGTATGAGAAAGCATTGAAATACAAAACCAAATTCGGCGCCGGTGCAGAATGGAAAAGGAACGACGAAGATCCGGTACTGGAAAGAAACGAGTTCAAAGAAATTCAGATATTGCGCAACCTGCAGGCAAAAGCAGCGGGGCAGCTGGGAACTTCCGGTTCCGGTAACCACTTCGTAGAGTGGGGCGTAGTGACGATCACCGATGCCGGTAACGAATGGGACCTGGCGCCGGGTGATTATGTAGCATTGTTGTCGCACTCCGGGTCCCGTGGCCTGGGCGCCCAGGTGGCCGGACATTATACCCGGCTGGCGAAAGAGCTGTGCGTACTGCCGAAAGATGCGCAGCACCTGGCCTGGCTGGACCTGGACACAGAAGCCGGGCAGGAATACTGGCTGGCGATGAATCTTGCCGGTGATTACGCTTCTGCGTGCCATCACCTGATCCATAAAAGACTGATCGCTGAAATGGGCGCTACCATGCTGGCACGGGTGGAGAACCACCATAACTTTGCCTGGAAAGAAATGCATCATGGTAAGGAGCTGATCGTGCACCGTAAAGGCGCTACCCCTGCCGGGAAAGGCGTACTGGGTATTATACCGGGTTCTATGACCGCTCCTGGCTTTATTGTGCGTGGCAAAGGGGAAACGACCAGCCTGCATTCCGCGTCGCATGGCGCCGGGCGGCAGATGTCCCGTACCAAAGCCATTGCTTCCATCACGCATGACGAGATGCGGAAGATGCTGCAGGATAACGGTGTAACGCTGATCGGCGGCGGACTGGATGAGGCGCCGGGCGCCTACAAGAATATCCGTACCGTGATGGCAGCGCAAGCCGACCTGGTGGAAGTAGTAGGCCAGTTCCAACCTAAAATGGTGCGGATGGCCGATGGCGGACCAGCAGAAGATTAGCAGAAGACTAAATAGATATATGCAATGTCGCAAAGGCGGGAGATGGCGCGAGCTGTTTCCCGCCCTTTGTTTTTTATAGTCTACAAGTTTAGTAGGATATTCAAAAAATATTCTCTAATATTGTTACCAGTTACCACCAATAACGAGATTCAATACCCTTGCACATGGGCTGGCACCATGCGGGGATACCTGTGTTTTCATTTTTAGCGTTTTAAACTTTATCAAAGTGCATTTGAATTTTCTGGCATTGGCGGTTCCTTTTTTCCTGACATTTATGGGGCTGGAGTACCTGGTGGCGCATCAGCGGGGAAAACGCTATTTCAAGTTCAACGATTCCGTAGCCAACATCAGCGTGGGCATTGCCGAGCGCCTGCTCGACACTTTTACAGTAGGCCTTTTTTATTTCCTGTATGACTATCTGCACCGCCATTATGCCTTGTTTGATATAAAACCGGGCGTCCTGCTGTGGGTAGCGCTGCTGGTATGCACTGACTTTATCTGGTACTGGTACCACCGGCTGGCGCATGAGGTGACGTTGTTCTGGTGCGCGCACGTGGTGCATCATCAGAGCGAGGAATTCAACTATACCGTATCGGCGCGGATCACTGTTTTCCAGGCCTTCATCCGTACCGGTTTCTGGGCGGTGTTGCCGGTGATCGGATTTCCGCCGGCGATGATCACCAGTATGTTGCTGGTGCACGGATTGTACCCGTTTTTCATTCATACCCGTACGATCGGCAAGCTGGGCATCCTGGAATACATCCTGGTAACGCCTTCGCATCACCGGGTGCATCACGCGAGCAATCCAAAGTATCTTGATAAAAACTATGGTGATGTGTTTATCATCTGGGACAAGTTGTTCGGCACCTTTCAGAAAGAAGAGGAGGAGCCGGTATACGGGCTGACGAAACCCCTGGAGAGCAATAGTTTCCTGTGGCAGCATTTTCATTTTATACTGGAAATGATCTATTCCGTGAGGCGGGCAAGCGGCTGGAGGAATAAGTGGCGCGTAGTGTTCGGGAAGCCTGACTATGTAGACCCCGCGGCGCGGGAGGTGCTGGAGGCGTCGTTTCTGCTGCGGAACCGCACCATAACGGAAACGCCTAAGCTGAATAATTATGTGGTGTGGCAGATGGCTGCCACACTCACATTGTTATTTACTTTTTTATTGCTGGAGCATTATGTGCCGGTATTTGTACAGATATGTGTGACCCTGCTGATCCTGCTGACGCTGATTAACTGCGGCGCTATCATGGAGCAGAAACGGTGGGTGTTTTACCTGGAGTATGCGCGTTACGGTGTTTTATGTTTCGCGCTGTATTACTACTGGCCGCATCCTTCATTGCTGACACTGGCGGCGCTGGTGTTAACCACAGCGCTCCGGTTCCGGTCGCGGCTGAAGGAGCGGTATTACCGGTTGGTATACGGTTATACCCGTACGTAAATTTTCTTTTTGTCCATCCAGTAACCGATCGCGGCGAAGGCGCACACATGGAAGAGGGCGAACAGGAAAGAGCCTACCATGTTCCCACCTATGGGTTGAAATACGCTCTGGTACAGCCATGAATACATGTTCTGGCCGGGTACGGGGCGAATCAGCAGGTATAATTTTACGACTACGCCGGACAATACATAGATAAAGAGCGGGTTTTTACCGAAAACGGTGAAGAAGGTCGTCCACCGGGTTTGTCCGCGGAATTCCACTATATACATCAGGATGGAGATCAGCAGCAGTGCGATGCCTACAGTGTAGAGCACATAGGAGCTGGTCCATATTTTTTTATTGATCGGGAATACCATGTCCCAGCAGAGCGCTGCGAAGATGAGCAGGCAACCCATGATCATCAGGCGGGCGAGCATTTCATAGGTTTTACCTTTTTCCTGGATGAATTTACCGGCGAGGTAGCCGAAGATCACGTTGCAGATGGCCGGGAAGGTGCTGAGTATGCCTTCCGGGTCGAAAGGCACTCCTTCTCCTCTATACATGTGATTTTCTCCCAGTATTAACTTATCGAGCGGCAGGCCGGCATAGCCTTCGAGGCTGTAGGGATCTCCGGTGCCGAAGGCGATCAGCACAAACCAGTAGGCGAGCAGGATGACGCAGGCGGCCACGAAGGCGCCCCTGTCTTTCAGGTAGTGGACGATGAAGGCGGCGGCGCCATAGCAGAGGGCTATCCGTGGGAATACGCCCAGGATGCGCAGGGAGCTGAGTGGTTTCATGACCAGGTGCCCGTCGTCCCATTTTACGAACGGGAACCAGTTGAGCAGCAGGCCGATGCCGAAGATCATCAGGGTGCGTGTGAGTATTTTCCGGATAACGGCGGCGTTGCCGGCTTCGGCGTATTTTTTCATGGCAAAGCTCATGGCATTGCCTACGGCAAAGAGAAAGAAGGGAAATACGAGGTCGGTGGGCGTGCAGCCGTGCCATTTGGCATGCTCCAGTGGTGGGTATACGTATTCCCAGCTGCCGGGATTGTTGACCAGGATCATGGCGGCCACTGTCAATCCGCGGAACACGTCCAGCGATAAAAAACGTTGCGATGCAGTCACTATAGGATGATTTGGTTGTTTGGTAATTCGCCAAGATAAATATTATAGTGAAGGATCGCAACAGTCATTTAGTGCCGGAGCACCTGTGTCTTGAGTATTTTACGGGCGAAGTGGATCCTGCTTTTGATGGTCCCGAGGGGTTCCTGGAGGATATCGGCTATTTCAAAATATTTATATCCTTCGTAATAGAGCAGGAATGGCTGTTTAAAGATCTGCGGAAGATGGTAGACAGCGACGTGTATGTCTTTTATCCGGAGATTGGTATCAGCTTTGTTAGTAGTCGGGCTCTGCTGGTAATTGAGGAAGAAATCGCTGACGCTGGGTTCGGCGATCATCCTGTTTTTGGCTTTTTTCCGGTAGTGGTTGATGAAGATATTGCGCATGATGGTAAAGAGCCAGGCGCGGATATTGGTGCCTTCCAGGTATTTCTCCTGGTTGGAGAGGGCGCGGAAGAGTGTTTCCTGGTATAGGTCCTTGGCCTGTTCGGCGTCTTTGGTAAGGGTAAAAGCAAAGGGTTTCAGGAAATCAGCGTTTCCGATGAGCAAGGTGTTAAATTCAACAGATGACATCATGTTTCAGGTTTTGGCTTAACTGAATGAAACGGAATCACACGGCGTCTGACGTTCACGAAATGTTAATAAATTGATTTACAAGGGCTTTAGGATATTTTTTAGTCGAATATGGTCTTCTGAGTGTTCCGGTCCGGTAAAAAAGCGCTGATTTTGGATGGTTAATAAATACAACAGGTCTTATCAGCATGACTCTCTGATATTATTAACGAGAAAAAGTAAAAAACGGATTGAAAATCTTTCAGTTATATTGAAAGAGTTAAATTATAAAAATATTTATATTATAAATAACTTAAAATTAATTTAAACCTGTGCCGGTAAGGTAATTTTCCTGATCTTACAGGAACCATCAGTAGATGTTCCAACGCATATCAGATAATGTCTAACGATTTCGAAACAAAACGGTTAGCTTATCTGATTCCTGTAACATTTATATGTTATTTTTAATAGATTTGCAACTTGTTTGGCCATCCCCATAAGGTATGGTCCGTTTAAAGTTGTTTTCCAGAAAGTATTCGAGAAGTTTTTTATCCTATTAATACATGTTCAGAAAATTATTGCTGCTACAGCTTTTCCTGTTTATTGGCTATTGTGTGACCGCGCAGAATCCAGCATTATCCAAAGAACAAATCCGGCAGATGAAGGTGGACAATCTGAGCGATGATCAGATTCGTCAGCTGGTGGCGGATATGAAAAAGAATAATATTGCTTTTTCTGATATTGATACCTATGCACAGCAGAAGGGTATACCGGACATTGAGGTGACCAAGCTGAAAGGCCGCATCCAACAGATGGGGCTGGACAGGGAATTAGAGCAGAGCCAAAAGAGCAAGGAGAACAGTAACAGAGGGAATGAAGATGAGGCGGGTACCCGCAAGCTAGACGATGATGACGAGTTAATGGACTCCACCACAGAAAAGAAGGACCGGACAAAGAGTAAGGAGGAGCGGGAGCGGGAAAAAAGACGGAAGCGCATTTTTGGGTCCGAACTGTTCAACAACAAAAACCTGACGTTCGAGCCCAATCTAAAGATGCCTACCCCGCCTAACTATCGTCTGGCAGCAAATGACGAAGTCCTGATAGATGTATATGGTTATTCCGAGGTACAACACCGGCTTAAGGTAACGCCGGACGGCTATGTCCGTATTCCCAATCTCGGTCCGGTTTATGTAAACGGGATAACCATGGAGGAAGCTAAAAACCGTATCACCAGGCAGTTGGCCACCATATATAGTGGTATTGGGAGTGGTAACACTTTTGTGCAGGTTTCTCTCGGTAGTATCCGCAGTATCCGGGTATTATTGATTGGAGAAGTGGTAAACCCGGGTTCTTACACCATTCCGTCATTGGCCACGGTCGCCAACGCATTGTACGTTTCCGGGGGGCCTGGTGAAAATGGCTCCTTCCGGGATATCCAGGTTATCCGAAACGGCTCGCCAGTTGCCAGGTTTGATCTCTATGACTTCCTCGTAAGGGGCGACCTCAGTAATAATATTGTGTTGCAGGAACAGGATATCGTAAAGGTGAATCCCTATAAGACCAGAGTGGAGCTGACCGGAGAGGTTAAACGCCAGGCTATTTTTGAAGCGAAGGAAAATGAAACCCTTCAGAATATCCTCGATTATGCTGGTGGTTTCACAGATCTTTCTTTCAGGGATGTAATACGTGCCTACAGGGTAAACAATAAAGAAAGGGAGGTAGTCAACATTCCGGCGGGAGAGATCGCTTCTTTCAAAGTACGGTCAGGGGACCAGTTCTTTATCGATTCTATCCTCAACCGCTTCAGCAACCGCGTAACTATTGCCGGTGCGGTATTTCACCCTGGTAACTATGCCCTGGAAAATAATATGACCGTTAAGGACCTGATGAAGCGGGCTGATGGTGTGAAAGAAAATGCTGCCTTGTCAAGAGGTCTGATCCGGCGTTTGCAGGCCGATTATACTCCTTCCTTCATCAATTTCAGTGTGCAGGACGTTCTGTCTGGCAAATCAGATGTGCGTTTGCAGAAGGAGGACAGTGTAATGATATACTCCAAGTTTGATCTCCGGGAAGAATATGAAGTAAGGATCGACGGGGAGGTTAATAAACCAGGATATTTCAACTATGCAGACAGTATGCACCTTGAAGATCTGATCCTGCTGGCAGGAGGCCTTACAGACGCGGCTTCTGTGCAGGAAGTGGAAATCTCCCGGAGAAAACGCGGTGGTGTATATGACGCAAAAGACAGCACCAAGGCAATTGTGGAGCGATTTAGTATCAATGCAGACCTCAGCAATAACCCGGAAGCAAAAGCCTTTGTATTACAACCTTTTGATGAGGTGGTCGTGCGCCGTTCTCCGGCCTATGCGTCGCAAGCCAACGTGATGGTTAGCGGAGAGGTGGTTTACCCGGGTGATTATACCATAAATAGCCGTTCTGAGCGTATTTCAGACCTGATCAAAAGATCAGGCGGATTGCGTCCGGAAGCTTATGCTGAAGGCGCAGTGATGATGCGGAAAACGTTTATCAATGAAGGAGACAGTATGCTGTTGGCTAACAAGCTGCAGGTGTTCTATAATAAATTACAGGACAGTACGGATATTGCCAGGGTACAGGCTGCGGTAGACCGGAAGGAGCAGCTGTTGGGTATCAATCTGGAGCAAATCATGAAGCATCCTGGTTCCAAGTATGACCTTCTCCTGGAAGAAGGGGATATTATCAAAATTCCCAAGAAGCTGCAAACTGTTCAGTTGTTTGGCGAAGTATACTTTCCCAAGAAAGTGAGATTTGATAAAGTATATAACTTTAAAGATTATATCCATGGTGCAGGTGGGTTTACAGCTCAGGCTTTGAAAAGACGCAGCTATATTGTGTACGCCAATGGCGAGGTAAAGAACACAAAGAAGGTATTCTTTTTTAACTCGTACCCCAAGGTGAAGCCAGGGGCAGAAATATATGTGCCAACGAAGAAAGAAAAGAAAGGTTTGAACGGCCAGGAAGGGGTTGCCATTGCAAGCGGGCTGGCGTCTATTGCACTGGTAATAGTAACAATTCTGAATACTATAAAATAGAGTTTGTAAACGAAGTTTTTATGGGCGGGCCACATACCACAACTAATGCCGAAAAAAATAAATTTGTAGAGGAAATTTCCTTCAAAGACCTGATTCTTAAGTTAAAAGAGTTCTCTAAATATATATGGCGTAAAAAAATTATTGTAATATTATCCGGATTGATTGGTGGTGGGCTGGGGCTAACAGCCGCTTTCATGTCTAAGCCAACTTATAAAGCGGAATTAAGTTTTGTGCTGGAAGAAAGTAATTCAAACCCACTGGGCGCTTACATGGGAATTGCGAGTCAGTTCGGCTTGGACCTGGGAGGAAAAGGCGGTAGCGGCCTTTTTGAGGGGGATAACATTATGGAGTTCCTTCGTTCCCGGCTGATGATTGAAAAAGCCTTACTGTCTGCGGTAACTTATGACAATAAACAATCCACGCTCGCCGAACTTTATATGGATGCATATAAGACGAGGCAGGGCTGGGAAAAAGATTCCCTGTTAAAAAAGGTAAGTTTTCCTTTGAATGCAGACAGAAGTAGTTTTTCGCGGCAACAGGATAGCGTACTGAATACAATACAGGGGGCAATAGCGACGAACCATCTGAATGTGGCAAGGCCGGATAAAAAGCTCAGTTTCATCGTGGTGGGTTGTACAACGTTGAATGAAACCTTTTCGAAAGAATTTGTAGAAACATTGGTTAGAGAAGCCACCCGCTTCTATATAGAAACAAAGACCAAACGTTCCACTACAAGTGTGGACCGCCTGCAGGCCCAGGCCGATTCAATGGAAGTATTACTGAACCGGAAGACCTACGAAACGGCACGGGTGCAGGATATCAACCAGAATCCTGCGAGACAGGTGGCAAATGTCAAAAGCGAATTAGTGATGCGTGACAAAGTAGTGCTGCAGACAATGTATGCTGAGGTTGTGAAAAACCTGGAAATAAGTAAGATTGCCATGGCACAGGATATGCCCGTTATTCAGATAGTTGATAAGCCTATTCTTCCCCTTGATAAAAGAAAGTTTGGCAAGCTGAAAGGCATTGCGCTGGGTGGCATATTGGGAGGAATGTTATGTGTATTGGTCTTAATCGGGAATAAAGTTTTGAGAGAAGAATTGGCTTAATACCGGAATCAACTACCCGATAATTTTCTTGTAAATTAAGTTTGGTAATAATTTAATAATAATTCTAAATGTTGGATTTAAATAACAAAAGCCTTCTTATAACCGGTGGTACTGGTTCTTTTGGTAAAGCATTCACAAAAATCATCCTGGAGCGCTGGCCACAGATTAAACGACTTGTCATTTACTCCCGTGATGAGCAGAAACAATTTCAGATGGCGATGGACTATCCGGAGTCCAAGTATCCTCAGATCAGGTTCTTCATTGGTGACGTGAGAGATTTTGACAGGCTGAGAAGGGCTTTAAAAGGAATTGATTATGTGATTCATGCTGCAGCGATGAAACATGTGCCAATTGCGGAATACAACCCGATGGAATGTATCAAGACCAACATCATGGGGGCAGAAAATGTTATTAACGCTTCTTTGGAAACCGGTGTACAGAAGGTGGTTGCATTGTCTACTGATAAGGCTGCTGCTCCGATTAACCTGTATGGTGCAACGAAGCTGGCCTCAGATAAACTGTTTGTAGCCGCTAATAACATCAAAGGCACCAACCCCATCAAATTTTCAGTAGTACGGTATGGAAATGTAATGGGCTCCAATGGCTCTGTTATCCCCTTCTTTCTCAATAAAAGAAAGGAAGGTGTGTTACCCATTACGGATACAACGATGACCCGTTTTAATATCACACTTACAGAGGGAGTGGACATGGTATTGCATGCCCTGGATTCTGCCTGGGGGGGCGAAATATTCGTTCCGAAAATTGCTTCCTACAAAATTACTGATGTGGCAATGGCTATCGGACCTGACTGTGAACACAGGGTTGTGGGCATTCGTCCCGGCGAGAAAATTCATGAAGAAATGATTACTACTTCGGATTCCTTTAGCACTTACGATCTGGGAAGATACTACGCCATTTTGCCACAGAACCTTTCCTTCAAAGTCAAAGACTTTGTAGAGCAGCTGAATGCTAAACCAGTGCCTCAGGGATTTCGTTACAACTCAGGAGAAAACGATCAATGGGTATCTGTAGACGAGATTCGTACGCTTATAAAAGACCATGTTGACCCAACTTTTACCATTTAATTGCTAATGATGAAACCGATACCATACGGAAGACAGGAAATAACAGCTTCGGATATACAGGCGGTAACCAGTGTTTTAACATCTGATTATCTTACACAAGGTCCTAACATTAAGGCGTTTGAAGATGCATTTGCGGCCTACATAGGCGCAAAATACGCGGTAGCAGTGTCTAATGGTACAGCCGCATTACATCTGGCCGCCATGGCCGCTGGCGTGAAACCCGGCGACCGCGTAATTACAACACCGATCACATTTGCAGCCTCGGCTAACTGTGTGCGTTATTGTGGCGGTGAAGTGGTTTTTGCAGATATTGATCCGGACACTTTCCTGTTGGATATTAATAAGGTAAGAGCGCTGCTGGAACAACATCCCCGAAATACTTTTCAGGGAATCATCCCGGTCGATTTTGCAGGGTATCCGGTAGATATGGAGGCATTCAGAACGTTGGCTGATGAATACGGAATGTGGATTATTGAGGATGCCTGTCATGCACCAGGTGCCTGGTTTACCGATAGTAAAGGTGTAAGGCAAATGGCCGGAAATGGGGTTTATGCAGACCTCGCCATTTATTCATTTCATCCGGTAAAACACATTGCTGCAGGAGAAGGCGGGATGATTACTACGAATGATGAAACGTTGTATAAAAAACTGTTGACGCTCAGGACGCACGGGATAACCAAAAACCAGAACGATTTCAGTAATTCCCTGGAGATGGCTACCGGCGTACCGGGAATGGAAACAGGTACATTTCCTGGCTGGTATATGGAAATGCAGGACCTGGGGTTCAATTACCGCCTGACCGATTTTCAGGCTGCACTGGGGCTAAGCCAGCTTCAAAGGGCAGATGAAGGATTGATGCGCAGGGTAGAGATCGCCAGGGTCTACGATCAGGCATTTCAGCATAATGACAAAATTGAATGCCAACAGTTACAGTTGAAAGAACGTGACCTGGAACACGCTTATCACCTCTATGTCATTAAGCTAGCGGATAGGCTGGGATTATATAATTATCTGAAGGAAAAGAATATTTACGCGCAGGTACATTATTTTCCGACACATCTGATGCCTTATTATCGCCAACAAGGCTGGAAACCCGGGGACTTTCCATTGGCAGAAAAATACTATAGCCAATGTTTGAGCTTACCAATGTTTCCTAGTTTGACGGAAAAAGAACAAACATTCGTTATTGATCAGATAAATCAGTTTTTAACCTCGAAATGAGCTTAAATATCCTTGCATTTTTACATGTTAGGATTTTTTTTACTAAATTTGGAGACCTGTTCTATTGATAGGCCTGGCTTTTCATTTGTATTAACGTCATGTAATTCCCGTTGAACCATATCAGGGGATGTGATCTATATAACCGAACTAAGGGAGCAAATCTTTATGAAAAATGTTGCTTTAATACCTGCTCGTGGTGGAAGTAAGCGGATTCCGGGAAAAAACACAAAGGATTTTCTTGGTAAACCTATTATTCATTATTCAATTCATGCCGCTATTGAGTCTGGTTTATTTGATGAGGTAATGGTTTCTACGGATGATGAAAAAACTGCCGAGATTGCAATGGCTGCTGGTGCCAAAGTGCCCTTTTTAAGATCAGCTAAAGCTTCTGACGATTATGCGACGATTGCAGACGTTATTAAAGAAGTACTGGACAGTTATAAGGAAAAGCAGAACCTTGAATTTGATAACCTCTGTTGTATTTTCGCTACTGCACCATTCACCACTCCGGAAAAGCTCAGATTGGCGTACGAGCTTATGAATGAAAAAAATTATATATCCGTTTTCCCAGCGTCCAGATTTTCTTATCCCATTATGCGTGCATTAAATGTAGACAGCGCTACCAATAAAGTGTCGATGGTGTGGCCGGAGTATATGCAGACGCGTTCTCAGGACATTCCCGATGCCTATCATGACTGCGGTCAATTTTATTGGGTCAAAGTGGCCGGATTCATGAAACATAATGCCTTGTTTACCCCTAATTCAGGCATAATAGAATTGAACTTTACTGAATTCCAGGATATTGACACGGAAGAAGACTGGAAACTGGCAGAACTTAAATATGAATTAAACAAATAACGCCATTAGCCCCACTTAATACCCGGGAACTTTATTTTTGCTTTAAGAACTGATTTATAGAGGGTGTTTTCACTTTAAGCGTCGATAAAGAGGACGATTATCGTGACTCACTTAAATACCTTTATGAAGAAGTTAATACTGGGCACAGTCCAGTTTGGTTTAAGTTACGGGATAAGCAATAGGAATGGCCAACCGCAACCCGGGGAGGTATTTGAAATTCTTCGGGTTGCCAGAAAAACAGGAATTGAAACGCTGGACACAGCAGAAGATTATGGTTCAGCCCAGGAACTCATCGGTCAATACCACAACAGCAGGGAGAAGAATTCCAGTTTTGATGTTATATCTAAAATTTCTCATGAGTTTGGAAGCCAGTCAGTCTCAGATCATGTAAAGCAGACCTTATCGGTTTTAGCGTTAACCACTTTAGAAGCATACCTGTTTCATAGTTTCCGGATGTATAAGGCATCTCCTGAATTATTGAACGAGTTGGTGTCTTTGAAGGGCAAAGGGATGATCAGGAAGCTAGGCGTGTCCATCTACACTAATGACGAGTTACTGGAAGTTATTGAGGATGACCGTTGTGATGTCATTCAGATTCCCTATAACCTATTGGATAATTCCTCGCAAAAAGGAGCACTCCTGGAGAAAGCCAAAGCAGCAGGAAAAGAGCTGCACGTGCGCTCTGTATATTTACAAGGCTTGTTCTTTATGTGCCCGGAACAAATTCCCCGAAACCTTTTGCCACTGGTGCCTTACCTGAAAAAAATAGAGGAGATAGCCAGAGGTCATGCTGTTGATATGGGGACGCTTTCACTGCAGTATGTTTATAACAATCCCCTCATAGATAAAGTATTAATTGGCGTTGATACGGTTGAGCAATTAACCCATAATATTGACGGGCTAAAGGTACCGTTGGATAGGTCTGTTTTCTCGGAAATTGATAAAATCCTTGTTAAAGAACCCCACTTATTAAATCCTGTCAACTGGAAATGAAGATAATAGCTGTTACCCAAGCCCGGGTGGGGTCTACCCGCTTGCCGGGCAAAGTACTGAAAAGCATCAATGATATTTCATTATTGCAGATTCACCTGGAAAGAATAGCGCTGGCCCAAAAGCCGGATAAGATAATAGTAGCAACTACCAATGAAGCAGGGGTGGAGGCCATTTGTGAGGTAGCGGCTGCACTGGGTATCGATAGCTACCGGGGAAATACCACTGACGTTCTAGACCGGTTTTATAATGCCGTTAAAGAAGAAAGACCGGATTACGTCATCCGGCTGACATCGGATTGTCCGCTGATAGATCCGGAAATAATTGATAAAGTAGTCTCAGCAGCAGTAACAAAACGACTGGATTATGCGTCCAATACTATGGCCACTACCTTTCCCGATGGCATGGACGTTGAGGTGTTTACATTTCATGCTCTGGAAAAGGCATGGACGGAAGCCAAACTAAAGTCAGACCGGGAACATGTAACGCCCTATATATGGCGTAACTCTACCTTTAAAGGTGGTGGAATATTTTTATCTGATAATGTAACCCATGAAACGGATTATGGAAATATCCGTTTAACAGTCGATGAACCTGCTGACCTGGAGCTGGTCACCCAACTAATTATGCAGCTGGGAAGCAAGGCTGGATGGAAAGAGTATGTTGCCTATCTGCTGTTGCATCCCGACCTGTTGAATCTCAACAGTAATATCATTCACAACGAGGGTTACATCAAGTCCCTATTAAACGATAATTAATTTCAAACATGATCACTGACTTCAATATGTCTAATCAATACAGAGCTAAAATTCATGAGCTCATTCCGGGTGGTGCCCATACTTACTCTAAAGGCGACGACCAGTTTCCCCAGTTATCACCGGCAGCTATTGCGTATGGAAAAGGGGCACATGTATGGGATATAGATGGCAATAAATTTCTTGATTGTTCTATGGGGTTGACATCTGTAAGTTTGGGACACGCATATGAGCCTGTACTGGAAAGGGTAAGGGAGGAGTTGGCCAAGGGGGTGAATTTTCAGCGTCCCGCTTATATCGAAATGGAAATGGCGGAAGCTTTTCTGGCATTGATACCTTGTCATCAGATGATAAAATTTGCCAAAAACGGGTCTACAGTAACCACAGCAGCCATTAAACTGGCAAGGGCCTATACTGGCAGGAGAATGGTAGCCTTCCCTTCGGACCATCCTTTTTATTCTTATGATGATTGGTTTATCGGACAAACTGCGTGTTCTAAAGGGGTGCCTCCTGAAAATGCTGTATTGTCTGTAACCTACAAATCAGATGATCTGGTTTCCCTGACGGAGCTTTTTGAAAAGTATCCCGGTCAGATTGCAGGCGTAATTTCTGAACCGGAGAAAAACTTTGGCTTGTCAGAAAACTATTTGCAGCAGGCTATTGACCTTGCGCACAAACATGGAGCGTTATACATCGTAGATGAAATGATCACTGGCTTCAAGACAGATTTCCCGGGTTCCATTAAAAAATATAATGTGCAGCCGGATCTGGCTACCTGGGGAAAAGGTATTGCCAATGGCTTTTCTTTCTGCGCTTTGACTGGCAAACGGGAGATTATGGATTTAGGCGGAATAAAAAATGAGGGGCAGGAGAAGGTTTTCCTGACGTCCACCACACATGGGGGAGAAACACATGCCATTGCAGCAGGGCTGGCGACCATTAAGGAGTTTCAGGAAAAAAATGTGATTAAGCATAATCATAGGATCGGGGATTATTTCCTAACCAGGGTGAACGCTGAAATTTCAGCAAGTGGGTTAAATGACCAGGTACAGATGGCTGCCTGTAACTGGATGCCGGTATTTATCTTTAAAGATGCGTCCGGGGTGCCCAGTATGGGACTCAGAACATTGTTTTTACAGGAAATGATTGCCAGAGGAGTGCTTTTTCAGGGCTCTTTCGTTCCTTGTTTCAGTCATACTACCGATGACATAGACTTTTTTGCGGAAGCATTCCGCGCATCCCTGGAGCGATATAAAGAAGGTCTGGCCGTAGGGTACGAAAAACTGTTAACCGGCAGCCCGGTGAAACCCGTATTCAGAAAATATATATAAATAATTTTATATTCATTTCAAGATATAACTTTAGTAAGTTTGCACATCGTTTAATTATATTTTTCGTAGGGGCGAAGACCAAAAGGAGTTTCTTAATGAAATCACGCGTTTTTTTCCGGGCAGATGGAAATAGCAAGATAGGATTAGGTCATGTAATACGTACCTGTGCGCTGGCACACATGTTAAGGCATGATTTTGATTGTTTTTTTTTAATTCAGGCCCCTCTGGATACCCTTCGGAAGGAAATTTTGTTGTCAGGAGCCCAGGTAATTGAACTCCCCCCCAGACTGATTATTTGGCGGACGCCCGGCACTGTGCTGCTTTTTTTACGGATAAAGACATCATGGTGCTTGATGGGTATAATTTTTCATCTGATTATCAATGTGTTGTAAAAACATCAGGGGCAAAACTTGTTTGTATAGACGATATCCACCAGTATCACTTTTATGCCGATGCTGTAATAAATCATGCTGGTGGAATTACCCCTGCGGACTATAGTGCAGCACCGGATACTGATTTTTATTTGGGCCCTGCCTATGCCCTGCTCCGGGAGCCGTTCCTGCATGCAGCCAGAAACAGGGCGTTGGCAAGTCGGCAAAACCAATTGTTAATCAGTATGGGAGGAGCCGACCCGAATAATGATACCTTGTCTGTTTTGTCAAAGGCGTTAAAAAGTGAGACGATTGATGACTTTTATGTAGTTATCGGAGGTGCGTATAAATATTTGGAAGAACTGGAGGCATTTATAGGGGGGCAAAACAAATCGATATACCTGCGTAAAAACCTGACGGCTATCGATATGTGTAATTTAATGCGACAATGTGGAGTAGCTGTTTGTCCGCCGAGCAGTACTGCTTTTGAGTACTTAAGCGTCGGTGGACAGCTTTATTTGCATATGATTGCGGACAATCAGCGGGATATAGGGAAGTATTTTCTTGAATCAGGATTGGCGTTCGATTTTGATCGTTTTGGGCAAATCGGCGGCCGTCAGGCAAGCGATGCCCTTTCTCTTCAGCAAGCAATCTTTGATGGACAGTCCGACAGCAGGTTGATTCAAATTTTTAAAACGTTATAAGTTATTATGTTAGAGGTAGTATTCCTGGGAAGCGGTGGACTGGGGCTGGATGTTCTTAAACAGGTTTGGTCTTCTTACCGGGTGAAGGCAGTCCTGACAGATAAAAAGTCGGTATCAATTATTTCATTCTGTAATGAACATCAGATCCCTTGTTTTGCAGGTAATCCGAGGGGCAACAAAACCGCCGATTTTGTTAAGGATATCCGATGCGATATACTACTTTCTGTCAATTATCTTTTTGTTATTGAAAAGGACCTTATTGATCTTCCTGCTTTATTTGCGATAAATATTCATGGTTCACTATTGCCAAAGTATCGGGGAAGGACCCCGCACGTGTGGGCTATTATTAATGGGGAAACGGTGACAGGGGTAACCGTACATCTGATTGACGAGCTTGTTGACAATGGTAAAATATTGAAACAGCGTGAGGTCAGCATATCACCTGATGATACCGGTGCTACTATCCTCGAAAAATTCAGCTATTTGTATCCCTCCATGGTGCAGGAAGTGCTGACTGAAATAGCACAGGAGAAAGTGACGCTGGTAGAGCAGGATAATGCCAAGGCAACTTACTTTGGAAAAAGGACACCGGAAGACGGCAAGATCGAATGGAGCTGGTTTAAGGAACGTATCCGGAACTGGATACGCGCGCAGGCGGCCCCCTATCCGGGCGCTTTTGCTTTTTATGAGGGGCATAAAGTGTCCATTCATAAAGCTACGTTTTCTGATATGGGATTTGCTCAGGATATAGCAGACGGGACTATTCTTGCCACAGATCAGCAGACGCTGCATGTTAAAACGCCCAACGGTGTACTTCAATTAAGCGATATCAAAGCAGAAAATCCCATTACATTTAGAATCAATGGTTTATTAAAATAGATTTTTCCATGAAAATTGCCAATTTCGTCATTGCACCTGATAGTCGACCTTTTGTTATTGCAGAGATGAGTGGAAATCACAACCAGTCATTGGAAAGGGCTTTGCAAATTGTTAAAGCTGCAGCAGACTCCGGCGCCCATGCAATTAAGTTGCAGACCTATACTCCGGATACGCTAACAATTGATCACAGGGGTGGATTATTTGATATAACAGATGAACATTCACTGTGGAAAGGACGGAATCTATACGATCTGTATAAAGAGGCTATGACTCCCTACGAGTGGCATAAACCCATTTTCGAGTATGCGAAGGAGCTGGGAGTGCTTTGTTTTTCCACTCCATTTGATGAGAATGCAGTAGACATGCTGGATGAATTAGGCGCGCCCTGCCATAAAATTGCATCTTTTGAAAACAACCACCATCCGCTACTAAGAAAGATTGCAAAAACGGGAAAACCGGTGATTATGTCCACAGGTATTTCTGCATTGGGCGATATCGAGGAAAGCGTAGGAGTATTGAGAAGTAATGGCTGTCAGGATTTAGCATTGCTGAAGTGTACCAGTTCTTACCCGGCCACCCCTGAAAATACCAACATTGTTACTATTCCGCATATGAGAGAGATGTTTAAATGTGAAGTGGGTTTATCTGATCACACAATGGGGGTTGGTGCCGCGGTAGCTGCTGTCGCATTGGGCGCCAGAATTATCGAGAAACACTTTTGTCTCAGCAGGGCAGAAGGTGGTGTGGATAGTGCATTTTCGCTGGAGCCAGATGAATTTAAATTGTTGGTCACTGAAACAGAAAGGGCGTTTCTTGCTTTGGGAGAAGTACAGTACGGAATAATGAAAGCAGAGGAAAAAAGCCTGCGCTATAAACGCTCTGTTTATGTTATAAAGGATATCAATGAAGGAGAACTGCTGACACCTGAAAATATCAGCATCATAAGGCCGGGAGACGGTTTAGCTCCTAAATATTATGAGCGTTTGCTGGGAAGGCCGAGCAAGCAAAAATTACAGAGGGGAACTCCTCTTACCTGGGATTTAATATGATTTTATCTGTACCTACATATGAATACAATATCTTCCGCACTTAGAACCGCTGTTTTATCAGGGTGCTGCGTTATTTTATCGATCCTGACAGGATGCAAGAAGGAGGGATTGAAAGGAGAAGTTGGAGATGTTTTTAAATATACCGAATTCCAGATAATGCCAGGAGTTACCCTGGGAAGCGTATATTATACTAATAAATTTAATGCATTTACCGACCTTGCCTATTTTAAAGGACGATGGATGGTTGTTTTTCGTGAAGGTACCCAACACGAAGGGGGAATGCCCGGGCGTATTAAAGTGTTGACGAGCGCTGATGCACAAAATTGGAAAGTGGAACAGACGTTTGCCCTGGACTCTGTGGATTTGCGCGATCCTAAACTTGTGATTGATTCGGTAAACAATACGTTGTCTGTCACTTTCTTTGGTATTGATCTTAGACCCCGGTCCGCTATCCGCATTCGAAATTACTATGTTGAATACAGCAACCCGAGCACTGATATAGCAGAAATAGTGGAGGAGTGGCCTAACAAGGAAAACTATTATTTATGGCGCTGGACCTCTGAAAGCAATGAGAATTATTGTGTTGGTTACAGGATCTCCCGATATGAAGATACCACTACCAACTTGATATTATTGGCTGGAAATCATAGATTTGGTAATCGTAAGATCATAAATCACCTGAATTTAAGGGGGCAACCGACGGAAACGACGTTAAGATTTGGAGAGAATAAGCGCATGGTAATGGTTGTCCGGTCAGATGAAGGAGCGTTTCATATCGGTACAGCAGAAAAGCCTTACACCAACTTTGTCTGGTTACCCAATAATGAGTTTACAAGATTGGCGTCACCTAATTTTCTGTTTTATAAGTCATATCTGCTGATAACAGGCAGAGACCTGAGAGATAACAAGTTCAGGTTCTTTGCCTATAACCAGGTTAGCGGCAAGATAGAGAAGGAAATAGAGTTCCCGGGTGGTTATGAAGTAGGATACGGTGGCATGTCTTTCAATCCTGCTAATAAATCTGAAATGTGGGTGTCTTATTATTCGATAGAACATGGAGGACGTAAGAGTAATATTTATCTGGCAAAAATAAATTTACCGGAAGTCCTTAAATAAAAAATTAAAATAAATTTTAACTCGTTCATGAAGAATGACTCTTTGTATCAGTATATCAGGCAATCACATTCTAAAGACTTGTTGTTATATGATAATCTGAGATATGTATTAGAAGGTCAGGTGTACTATTATGGGAACCATTTCTTATTTTCCAACGAACGCAGGCAGAAAGCGAAAGACATTATACAGTGGAAAGAACTGTTAAAAACAGGGTATGCGTATTACAATTTTGTCAGGAAAAACGGTAAAGACGCAGCACCGCGAGTGTTATCGAACGCTTATTTTAATTTTAATGCTGAACTCGAGAGGTTAGGCTATGCTGTGTTGGCCCCTTGCTGGTCTTTTCGGAAAGGTGACCGTCAGTTATTTGGTGATATGGCCTTTTACAAGGCGATGAAGCAGATAAGGAAGCGTGTCTTTGGTTCAGATTTTAATGATCTTACCAGTGAGGATTTCAGTAAGGCGTACTACGCATTTCGAAGTAAGCTGGCAGACAAGGTTGTTGAATCTGATGTAAAGGCGCTTTTTGTTCCTAATGATGTCTCTTTCTTTGAGAATCTGTCTATCAATGTATTTAAAGAGCTTAAAAAACCCTCTTTTATTTTCCTGCATGGATTACCCGGCAGGTATAATATTATAGATGAAAACCGAACGGATTATCTCATTGTTTGGGGAAACCGCATAAAGCAGCACTATATTGATACAGGTTTTTCAGCGAATAAAATTTTTGTGGCGGGGCATCCTTTCTATAAACAGCTATCTGTAAAGGAAGTGAGGTCCGGCATGACGGATATATTGGTGCTGGCCAAAGTCGGGCTTGGTTCTCCGCATAGTGATGGAATGACCTTGTACGACAGGGGAGCACAGATCGTTTATTTACTGGAAATTCAAAAGGTGTTACAACAAAAAGGCATTAAGCAAGTGCGCCTTAGATTTCATCCATCTGCAAACCCTGATTGGCACTATCAGTTTATTGACAGGAATTTCTTTGTACCGGATTTCCAACCATTGAATAATTCCTTGCAAAAGGCAAGTTTGGTTATTGGCCCGGTTTCTACGGTGTTTTTGGAAGCATTATACAATGGGGTGAACTATATGGTTTTTGAACCAAGTGAGAATGGCGTAAACATCTTTAACGAACTTTTGGTGGCGCCGTTTAACGGAAAGGAGGAAGGAGTTCCCTTTGCCGGCTCGGGGGTGGCTCTCCACCGGCTGCTGACAGATAATGTGAAGGCAGACACCGCAATTTTCAATGAGTATGTAGCGCCGTTTGATATTGGATTCATTAAAGAGATTACTTAAAGATGTTACAATCATATACGAAAAACTATATACGCATTTATTTCTGGCAGATACTTTCGATTGTACTTAACCTGCTTTCTCTTTTTATTGTTATTCCCCAGCTATCTTCCCAGCCAGGGGTTTATGGTATTTATTCCATTTGTGTATCAGCCATTATTTTTCTTTCCTATGCTGATTTAGGCTTTTTAAGCGCCGGATACAAGTATGCCAGCGAAGCTTATGCAAAACGCGACCGGGAGCGGGAAGTCGATATTTTAGGCTTTATTTGTTTTATCCTGTTTTGTCTGGTCCTGATTTTCTCAGGGGTTATGTTGTTGTTGTCTTTCCATCCTGAATGGTTGATAAAGGGGATCAATAAGGACAGCAACCTGATAGTGGCCCAGAGACTGCTGCTGATCCTCGCCATTTTTTCTCCTAACGTTGTATTGCAGCGCGCCCTGCAGGTCATATTCGGCGTACGTCTGGAAGACTATATTTATCAGATAGTACTGATAGCAGTGAGTATCTGCAAAATATTATCTGTTTTCTATTTTTTCCGTCCGGGACATTATGATATTGTTCCCTATTTTCTTTTTACCCAGATCGTTACAACTACCGGATTGTTATATGCATTTTATCTGACTACGAAACGATATGGGATTTCATTGATGAGTTTTCTTAAAAGACTCAGATTTTCCCCGGTTCTTTTTAAGGAAATCAAAGCGCTGGCGTTAAGTACGTTTTTTATCACCCTGTCATGGATCATATACTATGAACTGGATATTTATGCTATTGCAAGACTGTCCGGGGCACAGGCAGTAGCCTATTATTCCATCGGTCTGACCTGTTTGTCTTTCTTTCGCTCTATTTTTGGAACGCTTTTTAATCCCTTCTCTGCCCGGTTTAATCATTTTGTGGCGCTTAACGACGAGAAGGGACTCAGATCATTGTATAAAACCGTTCTTTGCGTAATGCTCCCGCCGGTTGTATTTCCGATAATTGCCATCGCCAGCCTGAGCAAACCTTTCGTTTTCAGCTGGGTTGGCAGCAATTTTTCTGATAGTGTACAGATTGTGAGATTACTGGTACTTAGCAACATCCTCGCTTTTATATCCTATCCTTCCGGGATGCTGATGGTGGCAAATAAGAATATTAAGGCGCTTTATTTTCTGGCAATATTGCAACCGGTACTTTTCTGGGGTGGTATTAGTTTATTATTCCCCTTTATCGGGTATTTGGCTTTCTCTTACTTTACCCTGCTGTCGTTTATGGTGAGTGGCGCGATCTATTTATGGATTTCCCTGAAATTTTTGCGAATGAATCTGTTGAATTTCCTGGGTACGGTTATAAGGCCAGCGGTGTTACCCGTCCTGGCGATGCTTTTGATATTGATTCCTTTATCGGCTTACCTGCCGCAGGAAAAAAGCAAGCTGAACCTGTTGCTTACCGTGTTTGCTGGTGGTACTGCGGCGCTGATCGCATTGGTCATTTACTATTTTACATCCACTATTTTTTGTGACTATATAAAGAATATATATTATAAATTTGTTCGTAAAGGGTAAAAAAGTATCAAATAGAATAAATATGATATGTTTATAGTTCAAAATATAGTATGGCTAAAAAGAATGTGTTGATTTTTACGGATTGTTATATTTATGGAGGAAGTGAACGGTTGATGACTTTTCTGTTAAGTAACCAGTTGCTGAATGAACAGTTTGATCTTACCCTGGCCTTCAGAAATCACAAATCGTATGTTGATGGATTGAATAATGATCTGCGGAAATGGGGCGTCAACGCTAAAACACATCCTGTTACGCTACTTTCCAACACAGCTTTTTTTCATAGGATCTCATGTTCGCGCCTTCACCCGCTTTTAAAGAAAGGTATAAAAGTTCCTTTCTACTTGGCAGAGCGCATAGGTATATATTTTATTTTTAATATATTTGTCATGCTGGGCTTCCTTCTCAGAAGGAAGCCGGATATTGTTCATGTGAATAATGGTGGATACCCGGGGGCCCGGTCATGCAATCAGTTTGTACTTTGCTGCCGTGCGTTGGGAATCCGTTCAATAGTCTATCAGGTTAACAATATCGCTTATCCGGCTCCTCATATCTTTGCAAGGTGGTATGACAGACTGATTGGTAAATATGTATATTCTTTTATAACAGCCTCTTCTGAGGCTCGGTCGGCTTTGACCAGCCAGCGAAACTTCGATCCGGTGAAAATAGTCCAGATTCCTAATACCGTGAAATTAGAGGCGGCTACGATGGGCAGGGCTCAGATTTTAGCAGAGGCCCGATGGCCGGAGGATACTTTTCTGCTGGTTCAGGTAGCTTTTCTGACAGCGAGAAAAGGGCAGATATATTTATTACGTGCCTTAAAGGAAATCATGGATGGAAATCACCCTGTTTTAACAAAGAAGTTAAAGGTATTGTTGGTAGGCAATGGTGAAGATGAAGATATGCTGAAAGAGTACGTTTCTGAAAATGATCTCCAGAGCTATGTTTTCTTTGCAGGGTATCGCACCAATTCTGTTGATTTTATCCAGGCATGTGATGTATTCATGTTACCCTCGGTAACCAATGAAGATATGCCATTGGCGTTGCTGGCAGCGATGAACATGGGGAAACCTTTGATTTCGACCGGTTTTGCCGGTATTCTGGAAGCTGTCAGGAATGGCGAAAATGGGATATTGATTTCTAAATCCACGGACGAGATCACGGCACAATTAAAGTCGGCCATTATTCAGTTGTTTGAACGGCCGGACCTGAGGATATTGTTCGGGGCAGAAGCGCAGAAGACGTTCAATGAAAAGTATTCAGAGGCCGCTTACGGGAAAGCTTTATCCGGCTTATATGAGAGCAGTATCGTAACCAAAGCTTCTTATTAAAGTATGTAACATGGAGACAATATTAATACTGGGAGGATATGGTTTCCTGGGTAGTAATGTAATTGATTATGCCGGTAGGTATCTAGGCGGGCAATACAATTTTATTGTATTTGACTTTTATATCAATCATCCATTGCAGGCACAATTCAGCAATGTTATTAAAACCTACAAAGGTGATTTTACCAATCAGGAGGATGTAAGGGTAATTTTTGAGGAGAATAAAATAGATTATATATTTCATTTCATCAGCACTACCGTTCCGTCTACTTCCAACAATAACATTATTTATGATATAGAGTCCAATCTCGTTCCCACGATTCATTTGCTGGATCTGGCTCACCAATACGATATTAAAAACGTGGTATATATATCTTCAGGAGGGGCCATTTATGGTGCTGCTTCAAAATATGTTCATAAAGAAGAAGACCCTTTGCATCCTATAAGTTCATATGGTATCGTTAAGATGTCAATTGAAAAGTACCTCAAACTATATAATCACCTGCACGGAATTAACTATCTCGCTCTCAGGCTGTCTAATCCTTATGGGGCGTACCATTTGTCGGAGAAACAAGGGCTCATTAATGTGGCTTTGAAGAAGGCGCTGAAGCAGGAGCAGTTTGAGGTATGGGGTGATGGAACCAACATCAAGGATTATATTTATGCAGAAGATTTTGCGAAAATCATCTTCCGGTTGTTGGAGAAAAAAGTGGAGAACAAGGTAATAAATGTAGGGTCCGGCAAAGGCTATTCCATTAATGAGCTGTTGGAAATTGTGAAGGGCCTGGTACCTTCTTTCCAGATCAAATACCAGGATGTAAAATCTTTCGATGTGCCTAAGGTCATTCTGGATACCAGTGAAATGGCCGGGTTTATCGATTTTGAGTTATTGGATATTGAAAGTGGAATTAATAAAACGTATAAATGGATACAGGAACAGCAACCGGACTAACTTTTTCTATTATTATACCAACATATAACAGGGCTGAAAAACTGAGAAAATGTCTGCAGTCATTACGACAACAAACATATCAGCATTTCGAAGTGCTGGTATGCGATGACGGTTCCCAGGATGATAGCAAAGCAGTGGTGGATTCGTTTAGAGAACATCTCAATATAAAATATTTTTATAACGACAATTGGGGCGGGCCGGCATATCCCAGAAATGTGGGAATAGAAAATGCATCGGCCCCCTGGCTGTGTTTTTTGGATTCTGACGACAGCTGGTATCCGCAAAAGCTGGAGCGTGTGAAAGCACATCTGGATGCCTATGATTTAATCTGCCACGATTTTGATGTGGAGGGCAAGGTAACCTACAGGTCCCGGTTAAAAACCCGGCCGTTGGGTAAGGATGTTTTCAAAACCTTAATGACGAAGGGAAATTCTATCGTGACGTCCAGTGTTTGTATAAGAAAGGACGTGTTCCGTGAAATGAAGGGATTTTCTCTTGAAAGGGAACTGATTGCTGTAGAAGACTTTGATTTATGGTTGCGGATGGCCCATAAAGGGTATCGTTTTGGGGTTATCTCAGAGGCAATGGGTGCTTATTGGACAGGAGATGGCAATATAACTGGTGTTAATGATAAACAAATAGCCCGTATTAAAGCGGTGTTTGGACGTCATATGCATGAGCTGCCGGCCAACAGTCATGCGTACGCGCAGTCGCTGGGCTTTCAGTATTATCTTACAGGAAGAATAAAACATAAGATGTGTGAGTTTAAGGAAGCGAGAAGGCTTTATGCGAAAGCGATAGCCAAAGGAGCGCCGGTGATAAAATTCAATGCATGCTGTCACCTGTTAATTGCATTGATTCGCAAATAAAAAATTGATTTACGATAATAATAACAGATGCTGGAAGCAATCTTCTTTTTTTTGATATCGGTACTGATGCTGAGTTCGCTGCCTTTTTCAGGGTCACTCTGGATCCCGGCCGCTGTCCGCATTGGAGTCTTGCTGACGCTGCTGGCGCTGTCTATTGCCATATCATGGAAGAAGAAGCCTATCTTTTACTTTTTTCTGATCTATTTCCCTGCGGCTGTCATATTGGCCCTGCTTTGGAGAAGGAATTCTCCCCAGTCATTACCTCCAATATTATATACCATTTCATTCGTTGGGTTTGCGGTGTTATTGATGCACATTGCCCGGCGGCTGCCACTGTTGCCTTACCTGATATCAAGGTTCCTGTATCTGCTGGTGATGTTTACGGCGATAATGGCTGTCCTGTCTTTTTTAGCTTTCAACCTGGACCTGATCCCGTATAAGGAGATTAAGCTGGGTGATTTTGATTATTACAACTTTTATTACCATCCGGTATTTGGATACGTTGCACCAAAGAAATTCGGAGATATCGAAGTGGGACGAATTGCTGGTTATATGATGGAGCCCAGTTATACGGCTTGGTTTCTGACGAGCAACTTTTTTATCGCTGATAAATATTTTAAGCACAGGGGCATGCCGTTTCTGGTATCTAAAGTGATCATTTTTGCGGGAGCGATAGCAACATTATCAATGGGAGGATTATTGGTGTTCGGTGTTGTGTTTCTTATTATGATTGCATATGGCATACTCGGAAAACTCAATGTAGGCACAAAGTTGAAAAACATAGTGATCGGTACTGTTATGGCGCTCGCCTTTGTTGGAATGTTAATGGTGCCAAAGGAGCAGGTTAGTGAGTCATTAGGTAATTCTTCTTATGGTGACAGAGACGCACGTGTACAATCGAGCTTTTTAATATTAGGCACTTCCGGCATTGTCGATTTGGCATTAGGGCATTCTCCTGGATTTATCGAGAATAGTGATCTTGGGAAGGGAGAATCAAATCAATATATGAAACTGCTTGTTGAGGAAGGTATTTTTATTTCACTGCTGGTGATCGGGTGGATAGTTGCTAATACGAAGAAAAGCAAATACTATATGTTGGCCAATTTGATATTTTTAAGCAGTGTTGTTATTTTATGGACACCCTTGTTCATCGTAAATATTATGTTCTGCAGGTGGAAAGATGAGGGTATTATTTAATGAATTAAATAAGAGACTAAATACTAAATATTAATATGAAAATTGCATTTATACTACCTTCTCTCGCTAATAAGGGCCCCGTCATAGTAGCACGGGACCTGGTAAATGAGATGGTGAAAAGAGAGGGTATAAAATGCACTGTTTTTTATTTAAAAGATATAGTGGAGCTGGAGTTTGATTGCGAAGTCATCCATTTTGCCGCGGCCAATGAGGTAGACCTGAGCAGGTACGATATCGTGCATTCGCATATGTTTATGCCCAACCTGTTGGCTGCCCGTCGTAAGAAGTATATCAGGCCGGCCAAGTTGGTGGCTACTCTTCATAGCTACATGGATAAGGATATGAAGAATACTTATGGCGCCTTTAAAGCTTTTTTTATTGAACGTATATGGTGTGCTTTTCTGAACCGGTTTGATAAGGTGGTTTGTCTGTCAGGCGACATGCAGCGATACTACGGGAAGCGGATCAATAAAAAACTGCTTACATATATTTATAACGGCAGAACGACTGTTACCCAGGACGATGGTGCTATCAGCGACTCTGATCTGCAACAGATTATGGTACTTAAAAAGTCCCATGCTGTTATAGGAGCTGTTGCGGGAATTTCGAAGATAAAGGGATACGATCAATTGGTCAGAGCTTTGGCCACTAACCCTAAGTTTGCCTTATTGGTCATCGGCGATGGGGTGGAAAGGGAACCGCTTATGCGACTGGCAAATGAGCTGGGAGTAGCTGAGCGATGTTTGTTTTTAGGGTATCGGTCTAACGCAACGGATTATTTTCGCTACTTCGACGTATATGGACTGACTTCCATCTCAGAAGGATTTCCGCTTGTGTTACTGGAGGCGGCCAGCAGAGGAATACCGACTGTGTGTTCTGATTTGCCCAATTTGAAGGAAATGTTTGACGACAAGGAAGTCTGTTTTTATAAGCTGCACGATATAGCAGATCTGAGCAGTAGCCTGGACAGGGCGCTGCGCAGAAAAGAGGACCTGTCGGAGCGTATAAAGAAGCGATACAATGAAAACTATCGGATCGATATTATATGCGATAAGTATCTGGCCTTGTTCCGGAGTTTGCTATAAGTAATATGAATTAATATATGTTTTATCAGATAATTGTGACTTATGTATGATGTAGTGGCATCTATCGTTTTATATAACAGTGCTGCCAATATGGTGGAAAAGGCCATCAAATCAGTGCTTGAGAGCCCGCTGAACGTAAAGGTTTACCTGGTGGATAATTCTCCGGATGATTCGTTACGGACATTGAATGATATTGACAGGGAGAGGATTGTATACATTCATAACGGTAAAAATATCGGTTTTGGTGCTGCTCATAACATTGCTATCAGGAAAAGCAGAACGGAAACAAAGTACAATCTCATTTTGAATGGCGATGTGCATTTTGATCGTACCGTCCTCCCGCAAATCTTTGATTATATGCAGCAGAACGGGCATGTTGGGCAATTAGGGGTAAAAACCCTGTATCCGGACGGCTCCCTACAATACTTATGTAAGATGTTGCCTACCCCATTTGATCTTATTGCGCGAAGATTTATCCCGGGGCCGCTTCGCGGTTTATTCAAACAGAAACTGCTGCGGTATGAAATGCGACATCGGAGCTATGACAATATGATGAAAATCCCGAACTTGTCCGGTTGCTTTATGTTCATACGGGCCAGTGTTTTAGAAGAGGTAGAAGGATTTGATGAGAATATTTTCCTGTACACGGAAGATGTTGATCTTACCAGGCGCATTCATAGTAAATATGATACAATATATTATCCGTATGCGACTATTTATCATGAATTTGCGAAAGGTTCGTATAAATCTCCTGTCTTGCTCAAGCATCACATAAGGAGTGCTATTTATTACTTCAATAAATGGGGCTGGTTTATTGATAAAGAAAGGAGCCGGATCAATAAGATGTTGATTTAAAAGCAACATTTCAGATTGAACCCGCTTGATAAAACAGGATTAATATTGTACTTCTATGCATCAGAATAACTTTGATTTTCTAAGATTTTTGTTTGCTTTTGTTGTCGTGCTGGGGCATATTGTGGCATTATCTGCCGTAGATAGTCTGGAATTTCTCAGGCCTTATTTTGATACGCATTTATGTGTAACCGGTTTTTTTGTTGTAAGTGGTTTTCTTATTACCCAAAGTTATATACGCTCGCGGGATCTCAAAAAATACTTAATTAAAAGGGCCAATCGACTACTGCCTGCATACATTTTTGTTGTTTGTATAACTGCGCTGGGTTTATCCGTGATCAGTACTGTACCCGTAAAGGAGTATTTCACCGGAGTCGGATTGTATAAATATCTTGTCTGCAATTTGCTGTTCATGAATTTTTTGCAACCATGTCTGCCAGGAGTATTTTTGCATAATATACTCTGTGCAGTAAATGGCGCTTTGTGGACCATTAAGCTGGAAGTGAGTTTTTATTTACTCCTTCCTGTAATCATTTATATAGTAGACAGGGTCAAAAAGAAGTACCTGGTTTTCTTAGGTATTTATTTACTGTCTCTCTTTTACCGGGATGCCTTTGAATTCCTTTATCATGCGACAGGAAAAAACCTATATTCAATTTTAAGTCATCAGTTGCCCGGTTATATGACCTACTTTATAGCCGGAGTAGCATTACACTATTGGTTTAACGCTTTTTTGCGTTATAAAAAGCATATGATTGCTGTGGCTCTTATCGTATTTCTGATTGAATATTATTTTAAAATAGAATACCTGCTCCCCATAGCCTGGTCGGTTATTGTAATGTATTTTGCGTATAGCTTTACCGGCTTAAACGGATTCGGTCGGTATGGTGACGTTTCCTATGGAATTTATATTTTTCACTATCCGATTATTCAGATATTTGTTGCTTTTGGTGCCTTTCATCGCTACAATCCATATAAAATATCATTTATCATCATTCTAATTGTCCTGTTAGTGGCAATACTTTCCTGGCATCTTCTGGAAAAACGCTTTTTAAAACGAACGACAGCAAAAATTGGATTGGATGGGCTTATTCAGCCAAAACAAGCAGTGAATGGCCGCCCAACAAGGTAACGGCGAAGTCCTTATTAAGGTTATATAACAGTATCCTTGGCAGCTTGGCTATTTTTGATTTAAATGATCTGGATAGTTGTACGCCACTGGGGGTATAAAAATGGTCAATGATTTTATATCCGTTGTCTCTCAGTGTTGCCAGGGCTGTTTCTTTTGTATAGTAGTGAAGATGGCCAACTTTTTCTCTGGTTTTCATGATCGTGCCTCTGAGCAGGGCGAGTACTGAAATATCAAGTGGTATATGAAACATTTTATAGCGGGCCTTGTTTTTGCAGTCTTTTATGAAGCCTATATAATCTTCTACATGTTCAAATACGTCCATAACAAGCAGTAGTTCACTCTTTGTGTTGAGTGCTGACATGTCGCTCAGATAAAACGATAACCGCTCGTTGGCCCGTGAAGAACTTAATGCAAAGGCGTCGGGTGAAATTTCGTATCCCTCAAAAATTGTGTCCGATGGTAGTTGCTGGTATAATTGATGCAATATCTCCCCTGCGCCGCAGCCGATCTCGGTAATGGTCTTGGGAGATAAATTATTTCGTTTCAGCATGGAAATAATTTGGGTTGCTTTCCATGCTGAATCTTCGATATGCCAATTAGGATTTTTTTGTTTGTATTCTCCATTGGTGACTTCGTAAATACTTTGTTGCATCTTGTTGTTAGTTTAATTAGGAATTACATGACGAACTAGGCACTGACCAGCAACACAGACTGAAAGTTATGTATTGAATACATGCATAATCTCACAATTTACATAAATTATAGTTGCAATATAAACTGCTCGTTAATTTGGTGACTTAATTCCACCCGGAATGTCTTAACTTTATTGCCATGTCCTTCCTTTACTCTATAGCCTAAATTGGTTATGATTTAATTTAAATTTTAATATATGCTAAAGACTTATTCTTTTAGTAGGATAATAAACATCATCATCCTGTCATGTGTTTTACCCTTTGTTGGTTATGGACAATGGAAGCAGGATAAGTTTATTCTCGGTACTTTTTATGACCCACAGGTGAGAGATTGTAAACTTGATACGGCAGAGTATATAAAGGTTTTAAAGGGCGTGAAAAACTGTAACCTGAATCTGCTGACAGGTGTGGATGGGTGTTACGATTTTAAATTCGTGTCGTACAAGCTGGAACTCCTCAGTCAGCTGGGACTGAAGACGCTGCAGGTAAACCTGAACTCCGCTAAAAAGAAAGGAGTTGATTTTAATGCTGCACAGGCTGCTGATTGGGTGAAGTTTGTCACTGGTCTTGATGAAAAGAAAAGATCGGCTTTCTATGGTTATTTCATATATGATGAACCACTGCCTAAGGATGCTGCTCCTATAAGAAAGTGGATGGCATTTGCGAAAACGAAGGACCCGGGGAAGCTGGCTTATCTGAATCTGCTGGCCTGTTATGTTTTTAAGACACGGAAGGAGTACGAAGATTATCTCGATGCATATATTTCACCGGCCAATTCTCCGGAAACGCCGGATGTGATCTCGTACGATTTTTATCCTTTCATACAAAAAGGTATTAAGGACAACTTTTTTTACAATTTGTATATTCTGCGGAAAAAAGCTGCAGGCCGGCCGCTATGGTCATGCGTGCTCACTACCAAGCACAGGGAATATACAGATGTCGGACCCTATCAGCTTAATTTCATGGTTTTTGCGCCCGTTACCTACGGCTTTAAAGGGCTGCTATATTTTACCTATCAAACTATCGTAGGATCAAACATGCCTTTTGGGGCAGCTATGATTGCCAATAATCAACCCACCACCAAGTATTTCCAGATTCAGAAGATTAATGCTTTCATGAGAGATGTGTGGGGGCCGATAGTCATGAATTCCATCAGTACCGGCGTTTATCATGTATCGGGGCAACCTTACAATCAGCAACCGGAAGAAGGGGAAGAAATTACGGCCAGCACGCCAATTATAGCTGCGGTAAAGGATAACAACATGGCTGTCGGAGTCTTCAAGTCGCTGGTGAAAAATGGAGAGTATAACCTGATGCTTTTTAATAAATCTGCAAAGTCCCTTAAACAGGTGCCTGTTGTATTAAAGAATAATCTTGTGTCCAAAGTATCCCTGGCGGTTCCTTACCTGAGTTACAGGAAAGGCATCAAAGTGTTTAGCCCGTTAAAGGCTACCTATAACAGTACCTCCAATACGACTACAGTATATGTGGATTTTAAAGGGGGAGAAGGCCGGGTTTTAAAACTGACAGGCATGTAAGGCGAGTGTAGCAATAGGTTTGGTCAAATTCATATTTATTGATATGTTTTGTATAATTCTTGCGGAGGATAGGAAAAGAACACTATTTTTGTATAAATACAACAGATTACTATAATGAAAATTGCCCTTATTACAGGCATTACCGGTCAGGACGGAGCGTACCTGGCACAGCTTTTATTAAAGAAAGGTTATGAGGTACATGGTATAAAAAGAAGAAGTTCTCTCTTTAATACTGACAGGATTGACCACCTTTATCAGGATCCGCATGAAAAAAATGTTCGTTTTAAACTGCATTACGGCGATCTTACTGATAGTACCAACCTGATTCGGATTATCCAGGAAGTTCAACCAGATGAAATATATAACCTGGGGGCCATGAGCCATGTACAGGTGAGCTTTGAAGCCCCTGAATACACTGCTGATGCTGATGGTATTGGTACTTTGCGGATACTGGAGGCGGTCAGATTACTCGGTCTGACGGGAAAAACAAAAATCTACCAGGCGTCCACCTCTGAATTGTATGGCCTCGTTCAGGAAGTTCCTCAATCCGAAAAGACACCGTTTTACCCCCGCTCTCCCTATGCCGTAGCAAAAATGTATGCCTATTGGATCACTGTGAACTACCGGGAAGCCTACAGTATGTTCGCGTGTAACGGGATATTGTTTAATCATGAAAGTCCGTTACGTGGTGAAACCTTTGTAACGAGAAAGATTACCCGGGGGGTTGCCAAGCTATCCATGGGGATGCAGGACAAACTGTATATGGGCAATCTGGATGCAAAACGTGACTGGGGCCATGCAAAGGATTATGTAGAGGCAATGTGGCTGATCCTCCAACAGGATAAACCGGAGGATTTTGTGATTGCCACGGGTATTACTACCACTGTCCGGGACTTCATCTCGATGGCTTTCGCCGAAGTGGGCGTTCAGCTGGAATTCAAAGGGGAAGGAATAGATGAAAAAGGATATGTGAAAAGCAGCAGCAATGCAGAATGCCCGCTGAAGCCTGGACAGGAAGTGGTGGCTATAGATGCCCGTTACTTCCGTCCTACTGAGGTGGAACTCCTGATTGGCGACCCTACAAAAGCGCAGACCAGGTTAAACTGGAAGCCACAATACGATTTACCTGCCCTGGTAAAAGAAATGGTGGCTGCTGATGTAGAACTGTTCAGGCGTGAGAAGCTGTTGAAAGATGCAGGGTATAAAGTGCTGAACCAATTTGAATAAACATGCAACCCGGAGATAAAATATACGTTGCCGGTCATCGCGGAATGGTGGGTTCTGCCATTGTGCGGCGACTGGAGCAAGAAGGATTCAATAATATCATCACCCGTACATCCGGAGAACTGGACCTGCGAGACCAGACTGCCGTAGCGGCCTTTTTTGAGCAGGAAAAACCGGAATATGTGTTCCTCGCAGCTGCAAAGGTAGGAGGCATCGTCGCTAACAATACCTATCGTGCGCAGTTCATCTATGAAAATCTGATGATTCAAAATAATGTTATTCACCATGCTTATTTGAATCAGGCGAAGAAACTGATGTTCCTTGGATCTTCCTGTATTTATCCGAAAATGGCCCCGCAACCGTTAAAGGAAGAGTACCTGTTGACCGGTCCGCTGGAACCAACAAACGAGCCCTACGCTATCGCTAAGATCGCCGGCATTGAAATGTGCGATGCCTACCGCGCCCAGTATGGCTGTAATTTCGTTTCGGTAATGCCTACCAACCTGTATGGTCCTAATGACAATTACGATCTGAATAACTCCCACGTATTGCCGGCCATGCTGAGAAAGATGCATGAAGCAAAGCAGCACGGACAGCAGGAAGTAGTGCTTTGGGGAACGGGTTCGCCAATGCGCGAATTTCTCCATGCTGATGATATGGCAGACGCATGTTTTTTCCTGATGCAGCACTATAACGAGAAAGGCCTTGTGAACATCGGTGTGGGAGAAGATATCAGCATCCGTGATCTGGCCTACCTGATCCGGGGATAGTGGGTTATGAAGGGGAACTGGTATTTGATTCCACAAAACCGGATGGAACACCCCGCAAATTAATGGACGTCACCAAACTTCATAGCTATGGATGGAAAGCATCCATTAAACTGGACGATGGCATCCGTAAAGTATATGAGGAAGTGCAACATCAGTTCGGAAGAAAATAATTTTGTTTATTGCTCCTGATGCTGCAAATTTGTAATACTGCTTTAATAACCCTGCCCTTGTATGGGCAGGGTTATGTTCTTTAATATTCATCCCGCCGCTGTCGCCACAAATTATTGAAAATACTATCTTTGCGTCTTATTGAAGCCTGCCATCGCATTGTCAGGTCATAGTGAAGATGTTTGTGATACCTGATTCCGTGGATTAACAAATTTTAGAATCAAACAAAAATTAATGAAGCATCTTGTTTGGATGGCAGCAATTCTATTGCTGGCCCGTGCAGCCACTGCACAGGAAAAATTGCCTGTTATTTTGCCGTATAATCATATGAATATACGGGAATTGTACCTTGACTCCAGTAATCACCACACAGCCTTTAAGCCTATCCTCCACGTGGATACCAGCGCTATGTATACCCAACCGGATACCACTAAACGCAGCTGGATTTACCGGAAGTTATTTCAGGAACACCTGCTGGAATTCAGCAACAAAGAATACAACGTATTTATTGACTTCCTGCCGGATTTCCAAATTGGCAAAACCCGTGAGGGAAGCAGAACTACGTGGTTGAATACACGCGGGGCCATTATTCAGGCAAATATTGGATCCAAATTCTATTTTGAGTCCTCTTTTTATGAAAATCAGGGTAAATTCCCCTATTATCTCGATCAGTATATCCGCAAAAATGATATCGTTCCAGGGCAGGGAGGTATTAAGAGCTACAGCGAAGGCAAGGCTTTTGACTATAACTACGCCAGCGCCCTGTTGTCCTATACACCCAATAAATACCTGAACCTTACTGCAGGATATGGACAGAATTTCTTTGGAGATGGCTATCGCTCTTTGATTCTTTCCGATATCCAGTTCAGCTACCCTTATCTCCGGATGACCGGTACCCTCGGGAATGTGCAGTACACCGCCATGTGGGCCCAGTTTATGGATAAACACAGCAAGGATTTCGCCACTGCTTATAATGACCTCGGCTATTATAAAAAGTGGGGCGTGTTCCATTTCCTGGATTGGAACGTCAGCAAACGCCTGACGATTGGCCTGTTTGATGCAGTGATCTGGCCTGATGCAGACTCTTCCGGGCGCAAGCGCGGCTTTGACTGGAGCTATATGAACCCGATCATTTTCCTCCGCTCTGCCGAATTCTCCGAGGGCTCCTCTGATAACGCCCTGGTAGGCGCCAACGCGAAGTTCAAACTGTTTCCCAAAACGACAATCTATGGTCAGCTGGTGCTGGATGAGTTCAAATTAAAAGAGGTGTTCGGAGGTAAAGGCTGGTGGGCGAACAAACAAAGCTGGCAGCTGGGCTTCCGTTCGTTCGACCTGTTCCAGGTTAAAAACCTGGATCTGCAGGGCGAATATAACGCGGTAAGGCCTTATACCTATAGTTACAAAAGTACCATGATCAACTACGAGCATTATAACCAGTCGCTGGCTCATCCGCTGGGAGCTAATTTTCAGGAATTCCTGGGAATTGCTACCTACCGGATCAAACGCTGGTATGGCCGTGGTCAGCTGATGTATGCAAAATATGGAGACGATCCTGATGCAAAGACCAACTACGGCCATGACATTTCCAAGCCTTATACAACCCGCCCAAATGACTTCGGCAACTATATTGGCCAGGGCGTTAAAACCAACCTGCTTTATGCCCAGGGTACTGTTGCCTATGTACTAAATCCGAAGTATAACTTAAGGGTGGAGGCCTCTCTGGCAGCACGGAAGCTCAAAAACGACATCACAGGCTCAACAACCGACTTGATCTTTAATTTCGGCCTTCGAAGCTCCTTCAGACAGTTCTATTACGATTTTTAAATATAAGTAAGTGCTAAAAACACGCAAGCCCTTCCGCGTTACGCGCAAGGGCTTTTTATTTTACGCAAAAGAGGGGCAAGGATAATGGACAAAGGCCGAAATAAAACGAACAACAAAAAACGTTCTCATTAGGTGTAGGATCATCCGCCCGGCCATCCATTCCTATACTGAATATACGAAAAAAATCATAATATCAAATACATAATTCGGGATTTGGGAGAGTTTTCCTGAATATGTATAACTTCGCGCTTATGCATTACGTTACAGTAGAAGGGCTCACTAAATCATACGGCGTTAAGCCATTATTCCGGAATATCTCTTTTCACATCGAAGAAGGCGATAAAATAGCGCTGGTAGCGCTGAATGGAACGGGTAAATCCACCCTGCTCAAGATTATCCTGGGCAAAGAAGCCCCCGATGAAGGAAAAGTGTGGATACACAAGGATGTGACCGTTGTAATGCTGGAGCAACAGTCCGATTTCGACCTCAACAAATCCGTGATCGAGAATATCTTCGATCACGACAACCCCACACTGAACGCTATCAAGGAATACGAACTCCTGACAGAAGAAGGCCACGAGCCGGATGTGGAAAAGCTCACCGCGGCTTTCGCCCGCATGGATGAGCTCAATGCCTGGCATTTTGACGCCAAAGTGAAACAGATCCTGGGTAAACTCAATATACATCATCTCGATCAGCCCGTAGGCTCCCTTTCCGGCGGCCAGCAAAAACGGGTAGCCCTGGCTAAAGTGCTGATAGACATCGGCTTTGAACACAAACACGTGCTGCTTATCATGGACGAGCCTACCAACCATCTCGATGTAGGGATGATCGAATGGCTGGAAAATTATCTTGATCAGGAAAGAGTGACCCTCCTCCTGGTAACGCACGACCGCTACTTCCTTGACAGCGTCTGCAACGAAATCATGGAGCTGGACCAGGAACAACTCTTCATTTACAAGGGAGACTACGAAAATTACCTGGAACGCAAAGCGACCCGGGAAGAAATGGACCGCTCCAGCGTGGAAAAAGCCCGCAATACCTATCGTAAGGAGCTGGAATGGATGCGTAAGCAGCCCAAAGCCCGCACCACCAAATCCAAAGCCCGTCAGGACGCCTTCTATGAAGTGAAAGAAAAAGCGTCCACCAGGATGGCGGACCAGCAACTGGAACTGAATGTGAAAATGACCCGCCTGGGCGGTAAAATCCTGGAACTTAAAAAGGTCTATAAAGCTTATGGCGACCATGTGATCCTCAAAGGATTTGATTATACCTTCAAAAAAGGAGAGCGTGTGGGCGTAGTCGGTAAAAATGGCGTCGGTAAGTCCACCTTCCTTAATATGCTTCTGGGCTCCGAGCAGCCGGATTCCGGTAAAATCAACGTGGGAGAGACTATCGTGTTTGGTAACTATTCCCAGACAGGCCTGGTGGTGAAAGAAGATATGCGCGTGATCGAGTTTGTAAAGAACATCGCGGAAAACTTCCCGCTGGCGGACGGTACTAAAGTGAGCGCCGCCCAGTTCCTTGAATTGTTCCTCTTCCCGGCGGAAAAACAATACACCTATATTTCCAGGTTGAGCGGTGGCGAAAAAAGAAGGCTGCACCTGCTGTCTATCCTTTTCCGCAATCCCAACTTCCTGGTACTCGATGAACCTACCAACGACCTGGACCTGCCCACCCTCAGTATCCTGGAGAACTTCCTCATGGAATACCAGGGCTGCGTGATCATAGTAAGCCACGACCGTTATTTTATGGACAAACTGGTGGACCACCTTTTTGTGTTTGAAGGCGACGGCGTAGTACGTGACTATCCCGGTAATTACACCCAGTACCGTGAATGGCAGAAAGAAGAAGACAAACGCAAGTCAGAAGAAAAGAGAGAAACCAAAGCCGAAACGGTACAGGCAACCGCTACAGCCGCCACAGACAACGGTCCGCGTAAAATGTCCTACAAGGAAAAGCGGGAGTTCGAATCACTGGAAAAAGAGATGGAGTCGCTGGAAGATGAAAAGAAAGCCATCGAAGCTAAACTGGCCAGTGGAACATTGCCTTATGAAGAGATGGAGCCGCTTACGCACCGGATAGGAGAAATCATCCAATTACTGGATGATAAGGGTATGCGCTGGCTGGAATTAAGTGAACTGAATGGTTAAAATAACAGTTATATATCAGGGAGTCCGGAGATGAATTTCCGGACTCTTTTATTTTTGACGCAAAACAAGGGTTATGGAATACAGACAACTGGGACAATCTGACTTAAAAGCCTCTGTGGTTACTTTCGGCGCATGGGCCGCCGGTGGCTGGATGTGGGGCGGTACCGAACGTAAGGATGCCGTGAGGGCCATCAGGGCTTCCTACGATGAAGGAGTGACTTCCATCGATACGGCTCCTATCTATGGACAAGGCACCAGCGAAGAAATTACCGGGGAAGCCATCAAAGGCCTCCCGCGCGACAAAGTGCAGATCATGACCAAATTTGGTATGCGCTGGGACCTGGCCAAAGGCGATTTTGGTTTCCACAGCCAGGATAACCAGGGAAGGGATATCGATATCTATAAATACGCCGGTAAGGCCAGTATCATCAGAGAATGCGAGGACAGTCTGCGCCGCCTGGGCACGGATTATATTGATCTGTACCAGATCCACTGGCCCGATTCCACCACGCCCATTGCGGAATCGATGGATACGGTGGCAGAGCTGATTAAACAGGGCAAAGTGCGGTATGCAGGCGTGTGTAACTATAACGCTGAACAGCTGGAAGAAGCCCGTAAATACGTACCGCTGGTGTCCGACCAGGTGCCTTACAGCATGGTGAAACGTGGGATTGAAGAAAAGGAGGTACCTTATTGTATTGAAAATGGATTATCTATCCTCGCTTACAGCCCGCTGGAGCGCGGCCTGCTGACTGGTAAAATGAAACCCGGCCATCAGTTTGCCCCGGGCGATCACCGCGCCGGCATTTATTTCTACAGAGAAGAAAACCTGAAGCGGACCAACGCTTTCCTGGAAAAGCTATATCCGTTGGCGTTGGATAAAAATGCTTCTCTCTCCCAGCTGGTCATCCGCTGGACGATTGAGCAGCCGGGCATCACCATTGCGCTGGTAGGCGCCCGTAACGCTGAGCAGGCGGTGCAAAATGCTAAGGCGGCCAATATTCTGCTCACACCGGAGGAAATCAGTTTCATCTCGGCTGAACTGGATAAGCTGGTGCTGGAAAAGTAACAGGGATAAATTTACGGCCGGCACGGGACCTCCTGCGCCGGCCGCGCTGTTTCAGTCAAAAGGCGTAAATTATGGTAATTCATTACTTATGCGAAAGATATCCCTGATCGTTTCTATACCGCATCCTTGCCAGCAATCCTGGGAAAATATGATACCTGCCGCCGGGGGCCGTTTCTGTGACAGTTGCCGGAAGACCGTCATTGATTTCACCGGCCTCACAGATAGCGAGGTACTTGCATTACTTTCCAATACCTCACAGCAGTATTGCGGCCGTTTCAGGCAGTCGCAGCTGGACCGGAAGATACGCCCGGAGCCGCAGGCCGCCTCACTGTTGCCCGTTGCCGTACTGGGCGCGCTGCTGGCAGCCGGGGTGCCGGCTACCATGGCAGCTGCCGCGGACCATCCGGTGCACCAGGCAGATACCACGATGTTGCGCACCATTAGCGGAAAAGTGACACTGGAAGGGGGAGCTACTATGCCAGGGGCTTTGGTAGCGATCAAAGGAAGCAATACAGGCGCCGTTGCAGATGCCAACGGCCACTACCATTTAAATATTCCTGCCTGGGAACAGAAAATAACCCTGGTTTTTTCCTTTATTGGGTGTACGACGGCTGAGGTACCGGTAACAAGTCAGCAGACGGTTGATGTAGTATTGAAAGAAATTGATACCCAGTTGCTCGGAGAAGTAGTTGTCGTAGGTGCTATACAGAAAAGAACGCCCTGGCAACGTATCAAGTACAAATGGCGAAGGTTATGGCACCGCTGACCGCAACAATTTACAACTGAATGGTAAAATAAAAAACGGGGACGGCTATACGCCGCCCCCGTTTGTATTAAAAGAGAAAAGAGGATTAGTTGGATTTTACCGGAGCAGAAGTGTTGCTGGGGGTATTGAAGTCCAGCTCATTTTGCGGAACGTCCCAGTAATCGAGATAATTGTATTCGATAGTGGCATTGGCATCCAGGGTATTATCCGGTTTGATCACCCATGCGTGTTGGCGTCCGCCACCTTGTGCGGCAGGAGCGGTAACGTTCCATCTCCGGGCGTCATAGAAGGCCACATTTTTGAGGAAGAGGCCAATTCTTCTTTCGCGGCGCAGCTCTTCGAGGGCGTTTGCCTGTGAAAGGCCGGTACCGGAAACATGTGCGAGGCCTGACTGTTGATAGTCACGTACGGCGTCAACATATTTCAGCCCTTCGTCGATATTGCCGAGGCGGATGTTTGCTTCTGCGATCATCAGTGCATTTTCTTCGTAGGAGCAGGCAACTGGCAATTCCGCCAGACCCGTAGTAGTGGAGGCCCAATCGCCGCCATCGCCTATTTCATAAAGATACCACCTGGTAGCGTATTGTGCGCCTCTGTTTCTTTCATTGCCGTAGGCGGCATACGGACCGTCTATGTTGCGGGTATAACGCTCATCCCCTGCTTTGAAGTCCTGAACGAGGCGTTCGCTGATGTTTTCCCAACCAATCTGTAAGCGGTAGGGAGACCAGGCGGTGATGGACACCAGGTCGTTTACATCTGCGCTGCGCATCGTGAAGATTTTGTCCTCTTGGGTAATACCAGCAGTGGCGAGGTTTAACACATTGGTCCAGTCTGCATTGGTCATCTGGGCCACCTTTTTGTTTACCAGGAGGTTTCTGGCCTTATAGGTGTTAATATGTCTTTTCCATGCATCAGGACTGATTACGCCGCCTTTACCACTAGTAGTAAAATCGGGAATAAGGCGTTTGAACAGCGCATTATAAGTTTCGACGTTTGTAACCTTGTTTAGCTCAGCCACACAAGCGTCGAAGTTGTCATTACCTAATTTTACTATCGCATCGTGGGTTACGAACTCGTTGTTCATCAGGGTGCCGTCTACAAATTTATCGGCCTGTACCCCGGCGATATAGATGGAACCGATGCGGGAGTAGGTAAATCCTTTCCACCAGTAAGCATAAGCACGGATCAATGCTTTTTTGGTAGCTACCTGATCTGCTGTGCCTTTCAGCTCCAAATCGCTTTTGGAGGTGACATCCAGGATCAGATTAGCCTGGTTATTCACAAAGTAGAGTGCCGCCCATTCGTTGTAAAATGCATTGTCATTACCAAAAGAACGGTCGTTGCGGTTCTTTAACTCCGTGCCCTGAGAGCCGCCCTGGGGTGGCGTCAGTACTGTACCGTTGGACAAAGTAATTTTGGACACTTGGTTCACCCACCTCCAGGAGAAGTTACCTGCACTGATGGTGTAGCTGTCGCCCATGGCATCATGATTGGCGAGAGCTATCCACCAGAATTCAAGACCGAATTTGTTATAAATGCCAAGAGCGCCTCTAACCAGTCCTTCTTCTGATTTCAATACGGCCGGGGTAGGTTCATTAGGATTCACCAGGTCCAGGCTGCTCTTACTGCAACCGAAAAGGAGGGAGGCGGAGAATATTGCGAGAAATACTTTCTTCATGTTCGGAATTTTTTGTGTTTTAGAAGCCAAACGTTACACCGATTTGTATAGACCTGAAGTTTGGGAAAGAGTATACGTCGATACCTCTTCTGGTAGGGTCATTTACACGGGCGCTGGCTTCAGGATCCAGACCGGAGTAATTACTGATGGTGAAGAGGTTTCTTCCGGTGAGGCTGACCTGCGCCGTGTTGATGAATTTGTTGGTCAGGAATTTGTCCAGCCTGTAGTTGAGGGTGAGGTCACGCAATCTCAGGAAAGAGCCGTCTTCTACAAATACGGAGTTTGTACCGTTGGTGTTATAAAGACTGTTATAGTAAGCGATGAAGGCGCCAGTTTGACCGTTAATAGTAACTGGCTTTTCGAAGTCACTGCTGATCTTGTCTGCATATAACCATTGCCGTGTCTGGTTGTAAACCTGGCCGCCATATACCCAGTCAAGTTGGAAGGATAACGTCAGCTGACCGTTGAAAGTCAGCGTATTATTGAAACTCATGTTGAATTTAGGAGTAGGGTCACCGATTTTTTTGTTTTCGGTGCCGAACATTACAGCCTTGGTGTTTTTATTTACTACGTAACCGTTGGGGCCAACTTCATAGTTACCTTTTACGGCAGTAGCGGGGAGCTCATCGATGCTGGTGAGCGGTGTAACGCCAAAGAATGCGCCCACGCTTTCACCTTCTTTCAGCACAAATTGGCCTTCGCCGGAGCCTCCAATAGTGATAGGTTTCCCGTTGGAGATCTTATCAACGATAGAACGTTGTTTCCCGAATTTTACCCCAAAGTTCCAATACATCTTTTTGCTTTCCAGTACATCCAGGTCAAATGAAAACTGGAAACCGTTGGATTTGATGGTCAGCGCATTGGTTCTGATGCCGCTGGCACCGGTAGACGGAGAGAGATCAATAGACCGTATAACGCTGCTGGAACTCCTATCCCAATAGGTAGGAACAAAAACAAGTTTTCTAAACCACTTGCCTTTACCGAGTTCAAGACCGAGGTCGATACCTACTTCCGCTTCTTTAGAAGTTTCTACAGTAAGGTCAGAGTTATTCAGGGTATTTTTGAGAATAAGATAGTTCGCGTCACCGATAGCGCCTTTAGAGAGAGTGATTTGTCGGTCATATGGCTCCGGTTGGATACCTGCTACGCCATAAGCGCCCCTTAATTTCAGTTCATAGATGCTTGGAACTTTTAACAACTCGCCCAGCCTGAAGTAGGCATCGCCACGACCGAATGTGAATGGTTTGGTACCACGACCGAACGCAGAAGAGTAGTCTATCCTTACTCCACCGGAGATGCCGAACAGGTTTCCGTAATCAATATGTTGATTGATCAGATAGCCGTAGGTGACGAATTCTATGCGGGTTTCATCGTTGCTTTTGGAGGCAGCATTGGCTAATGTATAGGGTGGAAAGGGTGCGAAACCAACTCCTTCCGAAATAACGTTGCCATACACACGTTTACGCCAGTCGTATGCAAACTGGGTGGAGGTGGTGATAGGCACTTTCAGGTTGAAGTCGCGTTCAAAATCAGTTTTTACGAACAAAGTTATCAGCGAGTTCTGGATTGTCTCATTGTCTCTGTCGTAAGTGAGCTTCCCATTAAACGGGTCAATGCCCTTTCCAGGAGTCAGCGTTTGCTCCTGATTGTGGATAAAATCGGTGAAATCGTAGCGGGAATAGTCAATACCATATTTATAGTCTATTTCCAGAAACCTGACAGGTTGATAATTGAGGCTAATACCTTGTACCACCCGGCTGGTTTTGGCCTCATATGTCCGATTCTGAAACGAATAGTACGGATATACAGAGTTATCGCTTGTGACGGTATTGAAAGGATAATTACCGATGGAATCTCTGAACAATAAGTCCTCATATTGATAGGATGACATGGCGGTGCCTAATCCGCTGAAGATGTTATTCTGACCTGTAATGGCGCCGGTTGTATTTTTAGAAGTGATGAGTTGTGTAGTAGAGCGGAGTTTAAGATTTTTCAGGATATCTGCTCCCAGGTTCAGGGAGAGATTGGTTCTGCTGTAGTCTCCGTTGATAATACTGGTTTGTTTGAGGTTGGAGACGTTGAGCGCAAAATCATACCCTTCTTTGCCCCCGGAGATATTGATGGCGTTGTTGTATGTAGGCGCGCCGTTTTTAAATAACTGATCAACGTGATCGTAGGTAGGTTCTTTGAAGTCTTTATCCATGACAGTGTTAGGAGTGATATCCCTGTTAGGTTGCGTCCAGGTGCCTTTTGCATCTTGTTTAATCCGGTTGCCCCTGGTGTCGAGGATAAATCCTTCAGCATCGGTAGGATAATAGTGTTTACGAAGGTATTTGAAATTACCTTTTAACACGTCATCAAAGCTCACTCTTGAACTAAAGTTGACATTTACTTTTCCGGTACGGGTTCCTTTTTTGGAGAACAATTGGATAACGCCGTTGGCACCCTGTGCGCCATAGATGGTAGCAGCGGCAGCTCCCTGAACTACTTCCACTCTTTCTATGTTAGACAGGTCAAGGTCTGCAAGCCTGGAGGAGAGGTTGCCGGAGGAGCCGTTCAAGCTGCTGCCGGCATTGACTTGCACGCCGTCCAGGAGGATCATGGGTTGGGTGCCGTTGCCCCCCAATGAGTTGATACCGCGTAGAATAATTTGTGCCTGCTGGCCTGGCTGACCGGAAACAGAGGATATCTGTGCACCCGCGATTTTACCTACCAGGGCCTGGTCGATAGAAGCGGCAGGTACTTTAGGCAGATCTTTTCCTGACAACGATTCTACCGCAATAGCGACTTTCCTTCTGTCAGTGGCTGCGCCCACACCGGTCACCACTATTTCCTGCAGACCTTTGGTGTCTACCTGCATGGAAATATCCACGCGGCTTTTGCCGGTGGTGGACACCGTTTGGTTGAGATAACCGACATAGGAAAATACCAGCGAAGCGTTGTCGCTCACCGGTAGTTTGTAACTTCCGTCAGGACCTGTCATGGTGCCTGTTCTGGAGCCACTGATGCTGACAGTCACACCTGGTATCGGCGCGCCGTCTTTTGCATCTGTGACCTTTCCGGAGATTGTTCGTGTCTGAGCATAAGCATGCACAATACTGCTGGCCACGAACAGCCATAAGAGTAGCAAATTTTTCATGAGCAATTTAGATTTGATTTGAGATAACATATAAAGACAGGAATTCCCCGACCACCTACAGCATATGGCTCCGAGATCAGTAAGAAATAAAGGTGGATTATCCTTGATTACTGTGGGTCACTCACGAGTATATATGTAAATGGCAATAACAAAACCACAGGCCTTGCCGGGCCTGAAAATGACAGTACGGATGTTAAAAAAATTCTTAATTACAAGCAAAAACAAGTGTTTCTACGATGCTGTGACTAACGCTTTGATCATAGGTTGACTTAAATTTTTTTGGTTGAAAAGTTCTCTATCTCTTCACGGGCAACAGCACAATTTTAGATTTATGATTTACTTCACTAATTGTAGAATATTTAGCTTCCAAACAATTCGGCAAACGTTATGGGTAAATAAGGATGATACAGATTTTGGTTATCTAGTTGAATGTCTCCAAATATAGATAAAACCCTGCTATTCAACATAACACATTGGTGTTATAGAGAAGTTTACGAGGATATACTTCAGTGCAGATATTTAGCACCCTGCGAAAATTCAGGAAATAACCGCAGATATTGAAACGCCTGCCGCGGATATCGACCTGCCATGAAAGGACGTTTGAGGATACACTACTTTTACTTCAGTTTACGGATGGCGCTTAAAAGAAGCAGATTTTAAAGCCATTCAGGATAAAAAAATATCCACTGTTTGATGGTTTGCTGCCATTGATTTTATGGCTTGTCTGAGGTCTGGATCGTGGCAGCAAACATTCCCCGAATGCTATGCTGGTAAAGTGAAAGAACAATACTACGGCATTATGCCAAAGTTCACAATCATAAACGACTAGTAACGTTAACCCAAAACAAAAAACGCCCATTCAGTTCTCTGATGGGCATTTTTCATATCTTCTATTTAAACGGATCAAATGAAAAAGAAAATTTCGACAGGTGACATTTTTTACTGGAAGCAAGAAGGCCATCCCCGCTATATTTTCGGCAGGGTACTGTTTGATGTGGACCGGCAACTTAAAAATGCAGCCGTCAATAGTGAAAGTTATTTTAGCAGTTATACCGGTTGTCAGCTTGTTGAGATATACAAAGGAATATATGCTTCCACACTTCCTCCTGATAATCCGGAGATATTGATCCCACGGGTATTTGTTTTCCGTATGGACCTGAAGAGCCATCAAATTGAATGCGGAAAAGCCGGATACAGGGAAGTGGATATTACCAAAGTAGAGTTTCCGGAAGTCGTAGGGAATGCTTACAATGAAGTAAGATTGATGAGAGGAGAATTGTATTTCCGTACCAGTATAAAAGGCCCTGTGGAATATCCGGGCATACTACCAGGCGCAGAATTTCCTATGGTAGTACTGGATGCTGCGCTGTCGCTGCAGGGGCGGGAGGATCTGATAGCGGGGGAATATTATCCGGAAAGCCTGACGGACCTGGATCTGTATTATCATCCGGATATACGGAAGGAGATTTACCATGATCTGAAGATCAGTCCAGATGTCAGTTATTATGAACTGGCGAAAGAAATGGGGTGTGATTTGGCGCGGTTGTATGGGAAATGAATCTGATAGCAGGATTGGGTAATATTGTATTTTGCTAAGGTTAAAGTAAGCTGTTGAGTAGTGTTATCAGTTCGCTTTCGCTACTGATCAGGACATTTCTTGCTTTACTTCCCATATTGGGTCCAGGCCTTAGCTGGGGTGACGCGGAGGCATTGGCATGGGAAGGGCTACAAGATACCAAAGCCTGGTTGTTATTTGCGCAAGCAAACCCAACAGAAGCAAATAATGTTTTGCTGAGGGGTGACCAATATGACAAGAATCAGAATAAAGGTACCCGCTGCTATAACTAAATACTAATTTTTTGTCTGGTTATAAAAATCCAACTTATGAGATTGTTTATTCTAATTAACTTTTTTAGTTTGACAAGCATTTCGTTTTCTGGAACTGTAGCAGCACACACTAGTGAGCATCAAAATGCAAAAGATGAACTGATTCGGATATTGGAAAGGAATGTACGATACCCGACGGAATTGTCTGAAAAGAAGATTGCATCAGCATTTTCAATGAAGATTATTTTTAATTCTCAGGGGGGAATTTTAAAAATATTGCCTTCAAAATATTTTCCTGAAAAGATGGTCGCTCAACTAACGAAGGCTGATTTATATAGTAAAATAAATTGGGAGGAGATATTTAAACGAAAATTAAAAGAAGGGGATGCATTAATCATTCCTATTGTCGCTTACAATTCGATGGAGAAAAATTCCACATTTTACGAATATACACTAGAAGATTTATTCAATTATCCCGAGGATAATAAGTTTTTTGTCGATTGTACGATCATGCAGACTTTTACCCTGGTATATAGAGCAGCGGTAAAATAACCATACCAGGTCATACTTTTATTTGATTAAGGGGGAAGAAGGTTGTAATTAACATTATTTAACTTCCCCTGTATGAGCACTTTGCCTATGTGCGCGCGTAAATGACCTGGGGAAAGTCTTCCCCTGATCGGCCAGTTCAAGGGTAGCTGTGGATAGTACCTCGCAGAACTTGGCATTTCTTACCAGACAGGTCACAATGGTCACGCCAAAGGGGATGATCAGAAAGTGCCGGAAAAAGGCGTTTGTATGTTCTACGGCTCCGGGCAACTCGTTACAGTTAAAAATCAACTTGGCATAATGGGTGAATTACAGGTGATCAAAGCCCTACCAGTTATATATTTGGGGGTAAGGTATGGGGTAAGGTTTG